>JAKZXM010000044.1:0-7474 GCA_047514975.1 Rhodospirillales bacterium | reverse complement strand
GATAAGGGGTCCGTGACGCCAGCGCTTTATCCGTTTCGTCGGCTCCAGCCCGCACCCCCGCCCGGCCGCCCACGGAATGGTACCCTTGGTGCGGCCGGGCGCGGGTGCGGGCCGGTGCGATTCCACGTAAGTGGATAACGGTCTTGAGACGCGCTGGTGGTGGGTGCGGCACGCGCCGGTCCTCGAAGGCCAGGGACGCCTGTACGGACAGACCGATCTCGCTTGCGACACCTCCGATACCGAGACTTTTGGGGCGCTGGCGGCCGTGCTTCCCGAGACGGCCGTCTGGGTCACGAGCCACCTGTCGCGCACCGTCGACACCGCCCGGGCGATCCGCGCGGCCGGCGCCGACGCGCCCGAACCCGAGCCCGTGCGTGAACGTGATCTCGCCGAGCAGGCGTTCGGCGACTGGCAGGGGATGACCTGGGACGAGATCCGCGAGGCCTTCGGGGCCGAACACGCCGCGTTCTGGAGGGCCCCCGGCGACAGCGCCCCGCCGGGGGGCGAAAGCCTGGCCCAAGTCATTGCCCGCGTCGCGGGTGTGATCGAGCGCGTCACCGGGGCCAACGCCGGTGGCGACATCGTCGCCGTCGCCCACGCCGGTTCGATCCGCGCGGCCGTGGCGCTGGCCCTCGGGCTCGACGGGGCGCGCTCGCTTGCGTTCCGGTTCGACAACCTTTCGGTCACCCGGCTGGACCACGTGCCAGAGCGCACCCGCCAAGGCCACGCCCATCCCTGGCGGGTGATCCTGTTGAACACGCCGGCGCGCTGGATTCCCGCCGCCTCGGCGTGATAGGGTGATCGCGTGTCGAGAGAGGGAAGCCGGTGCGCGGATTCGAGTTCCGCAATTCCGGCGCTGCCCCCGCAACTGTAAGAGGCGGGACCGCGGCAAGGCATGCCACTGGCGCCGATCACGCGCCGGGAAGGCGCCGCGGTCGCATTACGCCCGAGCCAGGAAACCTGCTCGGCACGCGACGGTCAACGGTCCTCGGGTGGAGGAGTGCGCTGTGAGTACGACAGATCTCCCGCCAATGCCTTCGCTGACTCTCGTCCTGGGCGGGATGCGATCGGGCAAGAGCGCCTACGCCGAGCGCCTGATCGAGGCCCGCGGTCCTGGCCTCTACCTCGCCACCGCGGAAGCCGGCGACGCCGAGATGGCGGAGAGGATTCTCCGCCACCGCGCGCGCCGCGGCGAGGCGTGGTCGACCGTGGAAGCGCCGCTTGACGTCATCGGGGCGCTGGGAGAAGCGCCGCGCGACGGCCGCCCCGTGCTGGTGGACTGCCTGACGCTTTGGCTGAGCAACGTGATGGCGGCGGGCCGTGACGTCGACGCTGAGGGCCGGGCGCTGATCGAGGGCTTGCGCGCGCATCGGGGCCCGGTGGTGGCGGTCTCGAACGAAGTCGGCCTTGGCGTCGTTCCCGACAACGCGCTCGCGCGCGGGTTCGCGGACGCGGCGGGCCGCCTCAACCAGTCCGCGGCGCAAGCGGCCGAGCGGGTCGTGTTCATGGCCGCAGGCCTGGCCGTGGTGCTCAAGCCGTCCCCGGCGGCACACGAGGCCGCGGCGTGAAGATCCCCGCGACCGTGGTGACCGGGTTCCTCGGCGCCGGAAAGACCACCTTGATCCGCCACCTGCTCGAGACCGCGAACGGCCGGCGGATCGCGCTCATCATCAACGAGTTCGGAAGCCTCGGCGTCGACCGCGAGCTTCTCTTGGGTTGCGGCGTCACGGGGTGCGCCGACGGCGACGTGATCGAACTCGCCACCGGCTGCATTTGCTGCACCGTCGCCGACGACTTCCTTCCCACCATCGAGCTTTTACTCGATCGCCCCGATCCGCCCGAGCACATCGTTATCGAAACCTCGGGCCTGGCGTTGCCCAAGCCGTTGCTCAAGGCCTTTGCCTGGCCCCAGGTACGGACCCGCGTGACGGTCGACGGCGTTCTCGCCGTGATCGACGCGCCGGCGGTGCTTGCCGGAACCTTCGCCTCCGATCCCGACGCCGTCGGGCGCCAGCGCGCCGCCGACGCCGCCCTCGATCACACGGCCGCGCTTCAAGAGCTGTACGAAGATCAGCTCGCCGCCGCCGATCTGGTGATTCTCAACAAGTTCGACCTGCTCGACGACGCGGGCCGCGAAAGCGTGCGCCGCGATATCGCCGAGCGCGTCGATTCGGCCGTCAAGGTGATCCCCACGGTCCAAGCGGCGATTGCGGCCGATATCGCGCTCGGCGTCGGTGCGGCCGTCGAGGACGCGCTGGAATCGCGCCCTTCGCACCACGACGCGGACCCCGATCACGACCACGACGACTTCGACGCGTTCGTCGTCGATCTCGGCGCCGTCGCCGATCCCGAGGCCCTGGAATCACGCCTTCGCGACGTCGCCCGCGCGTTCGACGTGCTTCGCATCAAGGGTTTCGTGCACGTCCCGGGCAAGGATTCGCGGCGCGTGGTCCAGGCGGTGGGGAGGCGCGTCCAGGGCTACTACGACCGCGCCTGGCGGGCCGGCGAGGCGCGCGCGAGCCGCCTCGTCTTCATCGCCGCGAGCGGGGTCGACCGGGACGGGATCGAGGCGGCGCTCGGCGCACGCGAGACCGCGGGCGCGCGGGCGCGCGACTAAGTGCACCTCCTCGCCACTTCGCAGGGCGCGCCCATTGTCGACGACGGCGCGGCGATCGATCTGGCCCAGAGTCCCGGCGACGTGGTCTTCCTTTCGGCGGCCGATACCGAGATCGCGTGTTTGGCGGCGGCGCGCGCGAGCATTGACGATCCCTCCTTTCCGACGGTGCGGCTCGCCAACGTGCTCAGCCTCGGCCACAACATGTCGGTCGATCTCTACGTGGACGCGGTGGTCGCGCGCGCGCGCCTGGTGATCGTGCGCCTGCTCGGCGGTCGTGCCTATTGGCCCTACGGCGTCGAGCAGATCGCAGGCGCTTGCCGGGCGGCCGCCATCCCCCTCGCGTTTCTTCCCGGCGACGACGCCCCCGATCCCGAGCTCGCCAGGCTGAGCACGCTCGACGCCCCCTCGACCCACCGGCTGTGGCAGTACTGCGTCCACGGCGGCGTCGACAACGCCCGCAACCTGCTCGCCTTTGCCGCGGGCGTGATCGGTCACGGATCCGCGTACCACGAGCCCAGGCCGCTGCTGAGGGCCGGGCTCTACTGGCCCGGGCGGCCGCTTCCGGACCTCGCGGACTTGCGCGCGGACTGGGTGGCGGGCGCCCCGGTCGCGGCCCTGGTCTTTTACCGCGCGCTCGTGCAGGCGGGAAACCTGGAGGCGGTGGACGCCTTGATCGGCGGGCTCGGTGATGCGGGCCTGAACGCGCTGCCGGTCTACGTGAGCGGCCTCAAGGACCCGGTGGCGGCAGCGACCGTGGGAACGCTCTTCGAAGCCGCGCGGCCCGCGATCGTGCTGAACGCCACCGGCTTCGCGGCCTCCAAGCCGGGCGAGGCGCGCACCCCGAGCCCGCTCGAGGCCGCCGGCGCGCCGATCCTTCAGGTGGTGTTCGCGAGCGGCGACGAGGAAACCTGGCGCAAGGGCACCAGCGGGCTCACGCCCCGCGACATCGCCATGAACGTGGCGCTCCCCGAAATCGACGGCCGAATCATGGGGCGCGCCGTCGCGTTCAAGGGGGGCGGGCGCCGCGATCCCTTGACCGAGGCCGATCTCCTCAGCCACAGGCCGGTCGGCGACCGGGTCGCGTTCGTGTGCGCGCTGGCGCGGAACTGGGCCCGTCTCGCCGCCACGCCCAGGAACCGGCGCCGCGTCGCGCTGGTGCTCGCCAACTACCCCAACCGCGACGGGCGCATGGGCAACGGCGTCGGACTGGATACGCCGGCGTCGGTTGTGAACGCGCTGAGCGCGCTCCGCGCGGCAGGCTACCGGGTGCGCGGGATTCCGGCCGACGGCGACGCGCTGATGCGCAAACTTGCCGCCGGCGCCACCAACGACTTCCGCGCCCTTTCCGGCCGTTGCATCGAAGAGACGTACGGCGCGGACGCGTACGCGCGCTTCTTTGCCCGCCTGCCGGACGCGGTCCGCGCGCGCGTCCTGGCGCGTTGGGGCCGGCCCGAGGACGACCCGGCCTTCCTCGAGCGCGACGGTGGCGGGTGCTTCGCGGTGCCCGCGTTCCGATGCGGCTCGGTCGTCATCGCGCTTCAGCCGGCGCGCGGCTACAACATCGATCCGGCGGCCAGCTACCACGATCCCGATCTACCGCCGCCGCACGCCTACTTCGCCTTCTACGCGTGGCTCCGCGATGCCTTCGGCGCGCACGCGATCATCCATTTCGGCAAGCACGGCAACCTGGAATGGCTTCCGGGGAAGGCGCTGGCGCTTTCGGCCGAATGTTATCCTGAGGCGGCGTTGGGGCCGGTTCCGCACCTCTATCCCTTTATCGTCAACGATCCCGGCGAGGGCACCCAGGCGAAGCGGCGCGCGAGCGCCGTGATCGTCGATCATCTCACGCCGCCCATGACGCGGGCCGAAAGCTACGGCCCCCTTCGCGAGCTCGAGCGCCTCGTCGACGAGTACTTCGAGGCCGCCGGCATGGACCCGAGGCGAATCCGGGTGCTGGGCCGCGACATCCTGGAGCTGTGCCGGACCGAGGGAATCGGCGAAGACTGCGGGATCGAAGGCGACGACGACGAGACGGCGGCGCTCCGCAAGCTCGACGGCTATCTGTGCGAGCTCAAGGAGATGCAGATTCGCGACGGACTTCACGTTTTCGGCAAATCGCCCACGGGCGAGCTCGCGACCGACCTTCTTGTCGCGCTGATGCGTGTCCCGCGCGGAAGCGGCCCGCGCTCCGAATCGCTCCATCGCGCGCTGGCCCGCGACCTTGGTCTCGATTTCGATCCCCTCGACTGCGAGTCGGCCGAGGTGTGGTCGGGACCGCGCCCCAAGGCCCTTCTCGGCGGCGATCCGTGGCGGACGGCGGGCGATACCGTGGAGCGGCTCGAAATGCTTGCCCGCGAGTTGGTCTCGGGCGCGCGGCGGGCGCCGAAGCGCTGGCGGCGCGCGCACGCGGTTCTCGGCGAGCTGGACCGGCGCCTGCGGCCCGCGGTCGCGGCCTCGGGCGATGCCGAGATCGCGGGGCTTCTCACGGGCCTCGACGGGCGGTTCGTGGAACCCGGCCCGTCCGGGGCGCCGACCCGCGGACGCGCGGACGTGCTGCCGACGGGGCGCAACTTCTTCTCCGTGGACACGCGCATGGTGCCGACGCCGGCCGCCTGGACCCTGGGGTGGAAATCGGCGGGCCTCATCGTCGAGCGCCACATGCAGGAACACGGGACCTGGCCGCGCGCCATGGCGGTCACGGCCTGGGGCACCAGCAACATGCGCACCGGCGGCGACGACATCGCCCAGGCGTTCGCGTTGATGGGGGTCCGCCCCACCTGGGACGTGGCATCCGGGCGCGCCACCGGCACGGAAGTGATGCCGCTTTCGGTGCTCGACCGCCCGCGCGTGGACGTGACCTTGCGCGTCTCGGGGTTCTTCCGCGACGCCTTCCCGGCCCAGATCGCGCTCTTTGATTCGGCGGTGCGCGCGGTCGCCGCGCTGGACGAGCCCGGCTCCGAAAACCCCTTGGCGGAGCGAGTGGCCGCGGACGCCGAGGCGCTTTCGCGCCAAGGGCTCAAGCCCGAGGATGCGGCCCGCAAGGCCACGTTCCGCGTCTTCGGCTCCATGCCCGGCGCCTACGGGGCCGGTCTGCAAGCCCTGATCGACGAGCGCGGCTGGGAAAGCAGCGCCGATTTGGGGCGCGCCTACGTCGCCTGGGGCGGCTACGCCTACGGGGCCGGGGCCGAGGGCGAGCCCGCGCATTCGCTGTTCGAGGCGCGGCTGGGGCGGATCGACGCGGTGGTGCAAAACCAGGACAACCGCGAGCACGACATTCTCGATTCCGACGACTACTACCAGTTCGAGGGCGGAATCGCGGCCGCGGTCAAGGCGCTTTCGGGCCGCCGCCCGGCGATCTACCACAACGACCACTCGCGCCCTGAAAGCCCGAAAGTGCGTACCCTCGAAGAAGAGGTCGGGCGCGTCGTCCGCAGCCGCGTCGTCAATCCCAAGTGGATCCGGGGCGTGATGCGGCACGGCTACAAGGGGGCCTTCGAGATGGCGGCGACGGTGGATTACCTGTTCGCCTTCGCCGCGACCGCGGGTTGCGTGCGCGACCACCATTTCGATGCGGTCTTCGAGGCCTATTGGGGCGATGATACGGTCCGCAACTTCATCGCCGAGCACAATCCCTGGGCGCTCAAGGAGATGAGCGAGCGCCTTATCGAGGCCTGCGAGCGCGGCCTTTGGCGGCCGCGGCGAAACGACGCCGCCGACCGGCTCGCGGCGCTCGCCGGCGACGGCGGAGGGGGCTGAGATGGACCAAGACGAGCTCAACCGGCGTCACGCCGAGAAGATGCGCAAGAAAAAAGCCGCCCGCGACAAGATCCTCGCCACCAAGACCGAGGAACGCGGCTTGCTCATCGTCCATACGGGCAAGGGCAAGGGGAAGTCCACCGCCGCCATGGGTCTTGCCATGCGCTGCATGGGCCACGGCATCCGGGTCGGCATCGTCCAGTTCGTGAAAGGGGTCTGGCAGACCGGCGAGCGAACGGTGCTGGCGCGGTTTCCCGAGCTTGTCACCGTCAAGGCCATGGGCGAGGGGTTCACCTGGGAGACCCAGGACCGGGTCCGCGACGTCGCCGCCGCCGAGGCCGCGTGGGAAACCGCCAAGGCGATGATCGCCGACCCGGACTACGGCATGGTGATCCTGGACGAGCTCAACATCGTGCTTCGTTACGCCTATCTCGACGCCGCGGACGTGATCGCGACCCTTGAATCGAGGCCGCGGGCGAAGCACGTGGTGGTGACGGGGCGGAACGCCGGGGACGCGCTGATCGAGATCGCCGATCTGGTGACCGAGATGACCATGGTCAAGCACCCGTTCCGTTCCGGGGTCAAGGCCCAGGCCGGGGTCGAGTTCTGACAACCGCGGCCCTTGATGGCCGGCTACGGGCAATCGGTGCCGCATCGGAGGGCTATCGGCCCTGATCGGCCCCCGAGCATAGAGTCCGGCTCGAAATGAATTGCGAGAATTCAAGGCGTTAGAAAACGCTGTCTTGCGCAGGCTTGACCCGCGCATCCACGTGCGTCCGCTTGAATTTCCGCCACGAGATTGGCGTGGATGGCCGTGTCCGGGCTTAACCCGGGGACGGCCATGACGATTCGTGAAAACGAGTATTCCGAGCCAGGATATCCGGCATCACTCGGACTCGATCATAGATTTTATCTTGCAAACACGATCGATGCTCCTACGGCAATGAGCGAAAAACCGACTATGGTTCTTATCGTTGGCTCTTCTCCAAACCAAAAATAAGAGAACCCGACGAAAACTATTAAAGTTAAAGGCTTCTCCCTTTGCTTCCGGTCACACCAGATGTTGATCGTCCTTCTACGTTCCAGGCACGGTTTTCGGAC
>JAKZXM010000043.1:0-14888 GCA_047514975.1 Rhodospirillales bacterium | reverse complement strand
TCTCTATAGTGTATACCAGATTCACGTGGTCGGCGGATCGCCGGTGGCGAAACCGAGCGACCACGATCTGGTCTAAGAGCGGATCGTGGTCGATTGGAACCGCGATGCGGTTCCAATCAGGCGCGTGAATCCGCTCGATCTCTATAGTGTAGACCAGATTCACGTGGTCGGCGGATCGCCGGTGGCGAAACCGAGCGACCGCGATCTGGTCTATGACTCCGGCCACGAAGAGATGAGGGCATGGCGGATCCGACGCCCGACGCGCTCAAGGGACCGGTGCTGGCGCCCCGCTCGGGGAATTCCGCGAAGCAGCTCGTCGTGCTGTTGCACGGCGTCGGCGCCGACGGAAACGACCTGATCGGCTTGGCGCCCGCGTTCGCTGAAGCGTTGGCTGATGCGGCCTTCTTCTCGCCCCACGCCCCCTTTCCCTACGACATGGCGCCCTTCGGCCGCCAGTGGTTCAGTGTCGGCGACTTCCGGGCCGAGGCGCGCTTAGACGGTGTCCGGGACGCCGCGCCCACCCTCGATACCTTTCTCGATGCGATCTTGGCCGAGCACCGGCTTGGGGCCGGGGCGCTGGCGCTCGTCGGCTTCTCGCAAGGCGCCATGATGGCGCTCCACGCCGGTCTCAGGCGCACCGAACCGATCGCCGGAATCCTCTCCTATTCCGGCATCTTGGTGGGCGAGGACCGGCTCGCCCGGGAAATCCTTTCGCGGCCGCCGGTGCTCCTCGTTCACGGCGAGGACGATCCACTGATCCCCCTCGCCGCGCTGCCCGCGGCAACGGCGGCCCTCGAGGCGAACGGGATCGACGTGGTCTCGCACGTGTGCCCGCACCTCGGCCACGGCATCGATGAGAAAGGGATCGCCATGGGGCGCTCGTTTCTCGCCCGGATCTTCGCCGGCACCTGATCGCGCGCGCCACGATCGAAAATAAAAAGAGCGATTCCAAGGAATTGGCAAGCCGCCGGGTCGTGGTGTATGGTTCGCGCGCAAATCCCGGGAGGGGCCGTGTCGATCGCGATCGAGAGATTTCCGGCGCTCGTGCTGAACGCCGATTTTCGGCCGTTGAGCTATTTCCCGCTCTCGCTTTGGTCGTGGCAGGACACGATCAAGGCCGTGTTCCTCGAGCGCGTCAACGTCGTCTCCGAATACGAGCGCAAGGTGCACAGCCCCAGCCTGGAGATGTCGCTTCCCAGCGTCATCTCCTTGAAGGATTACGTCGCCATCAACCGTTGGCCGGCGTTCACCCGGTTCAACGTCTTCCTGCGCGACCGGTTTTCCTGCCAGTACTGCGGGGATGCGCGCCCGTCCGAAGACCTGACGTTCGATCACGTCGTCCCGCGCGCGCTCGGGGGGCGGACGGAATGGTCGAACGTGGTGACCGCGTGCGCGCCGTGCAACCTGCGCAAGGGAAATGCCCGACCCGCGCGCGGATCGATGCGGCCGCTGCGCGAGCCCGACCGTCCGAGCAGCCACGAGCTTCAGGAAAACGGCCGGGGGTTTCCGCCCAACTTCCTCCACGAAAGCTGGCGCGACTTCCTTTACTGGGATTCGGAGCTGGATCCCGACTGACGCGCGGCCGCTCCGCTTGGATCGCGCCCGTCAGCCGTCCGGCTTGCGACGGCGGGGTTTGGCGCGCGCGAGAGCGCCCGGACGCAACCTTTGGCCTTCCAGGCGATGGCGCTGCGCCGCCAGGCGATCGCGCATGTCGTCGCGAGGGTCCTCGACCGCCGGCATCGGCGCGGGCGTCTTCGACGTGTCCTTGCGCCGACGTCCGCCCGTTTTTTTCCATCTTCACCCCCCGAGCGCCCGCGCCAAGGGTAGCGCGAATCGCGGCCGGCCCACAACCGGAACGGTAAGATGTTGAGTTGTTTGACTTTGTGATGCGCGCCCCTATACTCCGGCGCTTCGATTTCGCGGCCGGCCAGCCGGCGAAGCGATGAATTCCCAAACTCGGTGGAGACCGAATCAGGCCGATGACAAAGCGACTGGCTTCGAAGTACAAGATCAACCGCCGTCTCGGCGTGAATTTGTGGGGCCGCCCCAAGAGCCCCGTCAACAGCCGAGACTACCGGCCCGGCGAGCACGGCCAGCGCCGCCGCAAGACGTCCGACTACGGGCTCCAGCTCGCCGCCAAGCAGAAGCTCAAGGGGTACTACGGCAACATCACCGAGCGCCAATTCCGCCGCTATTACGACAAGGCGGTCCGGCGCCGCGGCGACATGTCCGAGAACCTCGTCGGCTTCTTGGAACGCCGCCTCGACGCCGTGGTCTACCGGATGAAGTTCGTGCCCACCGTGTTCGCGGCGCGCCAGTTCGTCAACCACGGCCATATTCGGGTCAACGGGCGGCGGGTCAACATTCCGTCCTATCTCGTCGATGAGGGCGACGTCATCGAGGTGCGCGACAAGTCGCGCCAGGTTCCGATCGTTCTCGAGGCGATCGACTCGCCCGAACGCGACGTTCCCGATTATCTCGACGTGGACCACGACAAGCTGAAGGGCACGTTCGTGCGCACCCCGAAGCTGGCCGACGTGCCCTATCCGGTCCAGATGGAGCCGAACCTGGTGATCGAGTACTACTCGCGCTAGGCCATGTTGACAAATCGTCATCCCGGATACCTCCGGTTGCCAACAAAATCCCGGTCGCCGCCTTCGCGGGGACCGGGATTTTGGGCAATCCGGGTTCCGGGATGACGGCAATGGACGGGCAATTGTCAACACACCCTAGCCTTTCCCGTCACCCCGGAAGCGCCGCTTGGCGCACTCCGGGGTCCATTCATTTCCGCTGCGACACATGCTCGGATGGGCGGTTCCGAATGGTCGAAACCGGCATGCGCAATGTCCCGGCGCAGCTTCGTCTATATTCTGAGCAACCGTAAGCACGGCACGCTCTATGTCGGCGTGACGTCTGATCTCGCGAGGCGGATTGCGCAGCACAAATCGGATGTGACAGGCGGTTTTACGACCAGGTATGGAACCAAGTCGCTCGTCTGGTTCGAAGTTCACGACGACGTTGAAATGGCCATTGTTCGAGAGAAGCGGATCAAGCGTTGGCGTCGCTCGTGGAAGATCGCACTGGTTGAGGAAGCGAATCCCGAATGGCGGGATCTGTTCGACGGCATCCTATGACCACGGCCCCTTGATCCCGGCTCTCCGCTGCGCTCCGGCCGGGATGACGTGTGTGAGCGAACCGTTACCGCCAAACGCGCGTCCGTCACCCCGGAAGCGCCGCTTGGCGCACTCCGGGGTCCATTCGTCCCTCGACGACATCCTATGACCACGGCCCCTTGATCCCGGCTCTCCGCTGCGCTCCGGCCGGGATGACGTGTGTGAGCGAACCGTTACCGCCAAACGCGCCTCCGTCATCCCGGAAGCGCCGCCGACTACCCGCTCCGATCGTTCCCTTGCAATGATTCGTCGACGGGGGCCGTTTGCGCACAGAACAGATCGCGCCGCAGACGGCCGTCGGCGATCACGCCAAGACACCTTCGGTGCCCGGCGAGCCGTTCGGCGGCTTGAGCCTCGCCGAGCAGTTCGCCCAGCGCCCGGGCGCGCGCCTTTTCCTCGCGAATGAGACGGCGTGCCGACTTCGCATACGCGCCCGTCATATCCGCTTGATGGGTGATTTCCCACCCCGCCTTTCGCAGCAACTCCGGATAGCCGAGCGGCGCGTCGACGAACGGCGGACCGATTTCAAGGGCTCTCTCGCGATCGGCGGCGCGAGGTCCGGGGCGGTGGAAATCATCGTGAAGACCATTTTTCCGCCCGTCCGCACCGCTTGGCGGCACGCTCTCAGCACCGCAAGCTTCGCCGCCAGGCAGCACAGCACGTCGGAGTGACTGACGGCATCGAACCAGCCGTTCGGGAACGGCAACGCCCCGGCGTCCGCGGCCGCGATCCAACACGCTCCGGCGATCTGGTCGGCGCGCGCCCTCTCGGCGGCGATACGCAAACCGTCGAGCGGCAGGTCCACCAACGCCACATCGCAGCCCGTCGTCAGGGCCAGATAGAGTCCCGGCCAGCCGGAACCGGCGCCGACCTCCAACAGCCGCGACCCGGGCTTCAGTGCCAGCAACCTCGCCACGTCTTGCGCTTCCGGTCGGGTCGTCCAGCTGGTACCGCCGTAGTCGCAGCCAAAAACCAGGCGTTCGATCTCGCGCATGATCTCGGCCCGACCCAGCCGATAGTCCCCGGCAAAGCGTTCGGTCAGATCCGTTTCGTCAGTTCTGCGCGGCATCGGAAATCGGCTCCGAACCGGAAATCGCCCGCCACACGGCCTCGGGCGACAGCGGCATGTCGAGCTGAAGCACCCCGATTCCACGAAGCGCGTGAACGACGGCGTTCACCACCGCCGGCGGTGCTGCGACGCACCCCGCCTCGCCCGCGCCCTTGACGCCGAGCGGGTTCCGCGTGGTCGGCGCGTCCTCGAAGAATTCGGTCGCGAAGGCAGGCAAATCGGCGGCGCGCGGGATCGCGTAATCGAGGAACGTGGCCGCCATCGGCTGGCCGGTCGCGTGATCATACCGGGCGTCTTCGAACACGGCCTGTCCGATTCCTTGCGCCGCCGCGCCCGTAACCTGGCCGGCGGCGGTCAGGGGATTGACGATGCGCCCGAAGTCGTCGAGTGCCGTATACGCGACGATCCGGACGACGCCGGTTTCCGGGTCCACCTCGACTTCGGCAACGTGGCAGCCGTTCGCAAACGTGGTGTCCTCGCGCTCGTGCGTCGCGCTCGAATCCAGGCTTTCGGCAAGGGCGTCGGGCACGCGCGCGTGCCCAAACGACGCGCCGATCACCTCGGTCATGGAGACCGAGCCGCCGTTCGGTGCGACGAACCGTCCCTTCCGAAATTCGAGCGCTTCGGGCGCCACCCCGAGAAGATGGGCGGCGATCGCTCCCGCCTTGACGACGGCCGCCGAGGCCGCCTTGGCGAGCGCCCCGCCCCCGAGCTCGAGCGTGCGCGCGCCGCCGTGGCCGCTTCCGATCGGCGTCAGCGCCGTATCGCCTTGCGCGTAGCGCACCGCTTCGAAGGGAATCCCGAGCAAGCCGGCCGCGACCTGGGCAAGCGACGTTTCGTGGCCCATGCCCGTGGACTGGCTCCCCATCCGAATCTCCACCGTTCCGTCGGCGGCGAAACGAAGTGCCGCGTATTCCCGTGGCGGCCCGCTGGTGCAGGCGAGATAGAGCGCCAGCCCGATGCCGCGTTCGCGCCCGCGCGTTCGCGCATGCGCGGCCCGCGCCGCGAAGCCCCGCCAGTCGCTTTTGGCGAGCGCGCGCTCGA
This sequence comes from Rhodospirillales bacterium, assembly GCA_047514975.1. Lineage (GTDB taxonomy): Bacteria > Pseudomonadota > Alphaproteobacteria > Rhodospirillales > JASLLV01 > JASLLV01. Next base: position 9,602 of record JAKZXM010000043.1, on the reverse strand, counting down.
GGACACCCGCGAAGTCGCCGCTGTCGATCTCCTCGCCCATGGCGGTGCGGTAGGGAAACGCGCTCTCGGGGATCAGGTTGGCGCGCCTGAGCTGGACGCGATCGCGTCCCGTCTCGATCGCGGCCGCGTCGACGATACGCTCTATCATGTAGCCCGCCTCGGGCTTTCCCGCGCCCCGGTACGAATCGACCGGGGCGGTGTTGGTGAAGGCGACCCGTGAGCGAAAGTACACCGCCGGGATGCGGTAAACGCCGCCCAAAAGCCGCGCGGTTCCCGCCGTCGGGACGTGCGGGCCGAAGGTGGAGACATGGGCGCCGACGTTGGCGACGATTTCGATCCTGAGCGCCAGAAAGCGCCCCTTCGAATCGAGCGCCAGCTCGACGTGGCTCGTCTGGTCGCGCCCGAGCACGTCGGCCACGAAACCCTCGCATCGGTCCGCGATCCACTTCACCGGCCGGCCGAGCCTTCGTGCGGCGAACAGCACCAGCGCCATTTCGGGATAGAGCTGGTTGCGGGCTCCGAATCCGCCGCCCACGTCGGGCGCGATGACGCGCAAGCTTCCCTCGTCCACGTCCAGGACCTCGCGCGCGAGCTGGGCGCGGATCGCATGCACGTTCTGGGTCGAGGCGATCAGCGTGAAGCCCTGTGAGGCGGCGTCGTAGAGCCCGATCGCGCCGCGCGGCTCCATGGGCTGGGCGCTGACACGGTTGTTGACCACGTCAAGGCGCGTCACGTGGGCGGCGCCGGCGAACGCTTGGGCTACCGCGTCCGCGTCGCCGGCCTCGAAATCGACGAACAGGTTGCCGGGCCGCTCGTCCCAGACCAACGGGGCTTCGGGCGCCAGCGCGCGCTTCGCCTCGACGACGCTGGCCAGGGGTGCGTAGTCTACGCGAACGCGCTCGGCGCCATCGCGGGCGGCGGCGTCGGACTCCGCGACGACCAGCGCGAGCGCGTCGCCGACGTAGCGGACCCTATCGGACGCGAGCGCCGGCCTGGGCGGCGGACGCACGCGCCTGCCGGCGCGATCGGTGATGGTGGCCTGCGGCCGCAGGGGCCCGAGACCGTCGTCGTCCAGATCCGCGGCCGTGAACACCGCGAGCACGCCCGGTGCGCGCGCCGCCTCGGCCGCATCGAGCGCGAGGATGCGCGCGTGGGCGTGGGGCGAGCGCACCACATGGGCCCGGCATTCGCCCGCATGCACGATGTCGTCGAGGAAGCGGCCCCGGCCGGTGAGGAAACGCCGGTCCTCGGTGCGGCGGACCGGCGCGCCTAGACCAGATCGCGGTCGATCGGAATCGCTCACCGCGATTCACCGAGTGCGTGAATCTGGTCGCCACCATGGAGTTCGAGCGGGTCGGCGCGTTTGATAGGAACCGCATCGCGATTCCTATCAAACGCGATCCGCTCTAGTTGGTGGAAGCGCAACGGCCGACCCCGGACGCGTTCAGCGGGTTTCGACGGCGCCGGAGAGGAAAGGCTCGAAGCTCGCCTCTTCGTGAGGTTGGAAGGCGACCTCGATGTGATTGCCGTCCGGATCGAAGAGATTGACCTGGCGGGTCTCGAGCTCGGGCACGATCGAGACCCAATAGGCGACTTCGCTGTCGCGCAAGTGTTCCAAAAACTCTGCCATACCCGAGGCGCGGAACGCGAAGTGCTCGATCTGCGGCTCGCCCGCGCGCGCCGGGTGGGGCTGGGCGACCAAATGCACCACCGCCCGCTCGCCGCAGTAGATGTAGGCGCCCGGCGACGGCGACGGCGGCCTGGGGCCAACCTTGAGCCCGAGCACGTCCTCGTAGAACCGGCACATCTGGTCCAGCCGCGAGGTGCGCATGTTGACGTGGTCCAAGGTTTCGAGCGCCATCGCGTACCCCTCCGGGAACCGGGTTCGGGCGCGCCCGTTCAGGCCGGTTCGGCCTCCTCGTAGCGGTACGCCCCGCTGAGGTCCGCGTCCTCGTCGGCGCCGAAGATCACTTCGACGTGGTTGCCGTCGGGATCGTCGAGGAAGACCTGGCGGATGTCGAGCTTGGGCACGACGCACAGCCGATGGGTCAGGCCGCGCGCATCCAAGCGCTCGAGAAACGCAGCCAAGCCCTGGGCGCGAAAGGCGAAGTGATCGATTCCGAATCCGTGCCCTTCGGTCGGCCCTTCCACTTGGACCAGGTGGACGGCCGGCTTGTCCGCGCAGTAGAGCCACGCGCCAGCGGACGGAAACGGCGGCCGCGCGCCCCGCGCCATCCCGAGAACGTCCTCGTAGAACCGGCACATGGCCTCGAGGTTGGCGGTCCGCATGTTGACGTGTTCGAGGTAGGTTACGGTCATGGTCGCCTCCGCTCGACCTCGATAGTGTAGACCAAATAACGCGCCCGGTGGATCGCGGCCAAGCGATTTCGAGCAACCGCGATCTGGCCTAGGAACCGCGTACTTTGCGCGGTTCCTTGCCGCCGCGCAAGGCGGCGGGTCCGAATTCCGCTATGCTCGCAGGCCAAAGGAAGCAGGGCCATGAGTGAGCCGATTCCCAGCGTCTTCATCTCGCACGGCTCGCCGGCCATGGCGCTCACAGACAGCCCCGCGCGCACCTTCCTGCAGGGTCTCGGCGACGCGTTTCCCGCCGTCCGCGAGGTCCTTTGCGTATCCGCCCACTGGGAAACCTCGGTGCCGACCCTCGCCACGACCGCGAATCCGGAGACCATCCACGATTTCCATGGCTTTCCCGATGCCCTGTATAAGATTCAGTATCCGGCGCCGGGCGCGCCGGCGCTCGCCGCCCGCGCGTGCCGGCTCATCGGCGAATACGGGCTCGAATGCGAGGCCGACGAGACGCGCGGTCTCGACCACGGCGCCTGGGCGCCGCTCAAGCTGATGTACGGGGCGGCCGATATGCCGGTTTGCCAATGCTCGATCCAGCACGCCGCGGGCCCCGTGGGTGCCTATGCGCTGGGCCGCGCCCTCGCGCCGCTACGCGCCCAAGGCGTGCTGGTGCTGGCGAGCGGGGGCGCGGTGCACAACCTCCGCTTCTTCCGCCCGGGCGCGGACGACGTGCCCGAGTGGGCCCGGCGCTTCGACGATTGGCTCGGGCAGATGTTGGAGGCCGGCGACGTGGACGCGCTTTTGGACTACCGCGCCCGCGCCCCGGACGCGGAAGCGGCACATCCGCGCGACGAGCACCTGCTTCCCCTGTTCGCCGCCCTTGGCGCGGGCGGCGCGGACGCGAAGGCGCGCACGCTGCACCGCGGGTTCATGGACGGCGCGCTCGGCATGGCGGCCTACGCCTTCGATTGAGGCCGGGCGCGGATCGGCCTCGCGTCAGTCCGCGTACTCGACGCCCTTTTCGTCGAGCATCGTCTTCAGCTCGCCCGATTCGTACATCTCGCGGACGATGTCGGAGCCGCCCACGAATTCGCCCTTGACGTAAAGCTGGGGAACGGTGGGCCATTGCGAGAACTGCTTGACCCCGTCGCGGAGCGAGGGGTCGACGAGCACGTCGATCCCCTTGAACTTGACCCCGAGCTGGCTGAGCGCGTGAACGACCGCGGCCGAGAAGCCGCACTGGGGAAAGACCGGCGTCCCCTTCATGAACAGGACCACCGGGTTGTCTTCGATTTCGCGCCGGATCTGCGCGAAGGTTGCGTTCTCATCCATGCGATTCTCCCTCCGAGCCCGGATACTCAGGCTGCCTCCGGCGCTCCGGTCTGAAGTGCGAGCGCGTGCAAAGCGGTTCCCATCTTGCCCTGGAGCGCCCGATAGACCATCTGATGCTGCTGCACGCGGGACTTGCCGGCGAACTCGGCCGAGATGACGTGGGCCGCGTAATGGTCGCCGTCGCCGCGCAGGTCCTCGATGGTGACCCGCGCGTCGGGAATGGCCTCTTTGATCAGGCGTTCGATCTCGGACGATTCCATGGCCATGGCCCGGCCCTCATCGCGGCGGCGCGTCAAGGCGCCGACATGTAGCGCGGCATCCAGCCTTCGTGGGCGGCGCGCAAGCGGGCTATGGATATGGCGTGTCCTGCGCCCACAGTCAACCGCTCGCCGCCGGTGATCCCGATCGTCGCAGCCGGAACCCCGCCCGCGCGCCCGCCCGCGAGCACCGCGCCGGGGTCGGCCGTGGTCACCAGGTAGCGGCCCTGGTCCTCGCCGAACAGCCACGCGTGGGGCGGCGGCGCGTCCCCTGGCACCGCGATCTCGGCGCCGATTTTGCCGGCCAGCGCCATCTCGGCGAGGGCGACGAGCAAGCCCCCGTCGGAGACGTCGTGGCAGGCGCTGATCCGCCCGGCGGCGATCTCGGCGCGCACGAATTCGCCGTTGCGCTTCTCGGCGGCCAGATCGACAGGCGGCGGCGCGCCGTCCTCGCGTCCTGCGATCTCGCGCAAGTAGAGCGAAGCGCCCAGATGGCCGGCGGTTGCTCCGATCAGCACCACGGCTTCGCCGGCGGCCTTGAAGGCAAGCGTGCACGCGCCGGCCGCGTCCTCGATCAGCCCGACCGCGCCGATGGTCGGGGTCGGCGGGATCGCGACGCCTTCGGTCTCGTTGTAGAGCGAAACGTTTCCGGAAACGACCGGGAAGTCGAGCGCCAGGCACGCGTCGCGTATGCCTTCCACGCATCCCACCAATTGGCCCATGATCTCGGGCCTTTCGGGGTTGCCGAGGTTCAGGTTGTCGGTGATCGCAAGGGGCCTGGCGCCGACGGCGGTCAAGTTCCGCCACGCCTCGGCGACCGCTTGGCGGGCGCCCTCGCGCGCGTCGGCGGCGCAGTATCTGGGCGTGCAGTCACTGGTGATCGCGAGCGCCTTGGCGGTTCCGTGAACGCGCACCACCGCGGCATCACCGCCGGGACCCGCGACAGTGTCGGCCATGACGGTTTGATCGTACTGCTGCCAGATCCAACTCTTGGAGGCGAGATCGGGGCACCCGAGCAGGCGCTCCAACGCTTGAAGCGGATCGTCGGGCGCCGGCACGGCCGCGGGCGGAATCACGGCCACGCCGGGCGCCGGCGTCCACGGCCGGTCGTATTCCGGCGCCGCCTCGGCGAGCGGGTCGACCGGCAGCTCGGCGATCCGCGTCCCGTTCTGGTTGAGAACCACCCGGCCCGTGTCCGTGGTCCGGCCGATGACTGCGAAATCGATCTCCCATCTGTCGAAAACGCGCCGCGCGTCGTCCTCGCGCCCCGGGCGCAGCGCGATGAGCATCCGCTCCTGGCTTTCCGACAGCATCAGCTCGTAGGCGCTCATGCCCTCTTCGCGCACGGGCACGCGATCGAGGTCGAGCTCGATCCCGACCCCGCCTTTCGATGCCATCTCGAACGACGAGCACGTCAGGCCGGCCGCGCCCATGTCCTGGATGGCGACGATGGAGTCACTCGCCATCAGCTCGAGGCAGGCTTCGAGCAACAGCTTCTCGGTGAACGGATCGCCCACCTGGACCGTGGGCCGCTTGGCCTCCGAATCGCTCGCGAACTCGGCCGACGCCATGGTGGCGCCGTGGATGCCGTCGCGTCCCGTCTTGGAGCCCACGTAGACCACCGGCAGGCCCACCCCGGCGGCGGCGGAATAGAAGATCCGCGCCGAGTCCGCGATGCCGACGGTCATGGCGTTGACCACGATGTTGCCGTCGTAGGCCGCATGAAAGGTGCACTCGCCGCCGAGCGTCGGCACGCCGACGCAGTTGCCGTAGCCGCCGATGCCGGCCACCACGCCGGCGACCAGGTGGCGGGTCCTGGGATGGGCGGGCGCGCCGAACCGGAGCGCGTTGAGAGAGGCGACGGGGCGCGCGCCCATGGTGAAGACGTCGCGCAGGATTCCCCCGACACCGGTCGCCGCGCCTTGGTAGGGCTCGATGAACGAGGGGTGGTTGTGGCTCTCCATCTTGAAGACGCACGCCTGGCCGTCGCCGATGTCGATTACGCCCGCGTTCTCGCCCGGACCGCAGATCACCCACGGGGCCTCGGTGGGAAGCGTCTTCAGCCACCTCTTCGACGACTTGTACGAGCAGTGCTCGCTCCACATGGCCGAGAAGATGCCGAGCTCGGTGAGGTTCGGCTCGCGCCCCAGGATCGCGAGCGCGCGGGCGTATTCGTCGGCGCTCAACCCATGCTCGCGGACCATCTCCGGCGTGATCGCGCTCACGCCGCCAGCGCCCGCACCAGCCCTTCGAACAGCGCCGCGCCGTCGACGCCGCCGAGCAGCGCATCCGCGTGCCTCTCGGGGTGTGGCATCAGGCCCAGCACGTTGCGCTGGGCGTTCAGGATTCCGGCTATGCGATCGCGGCTGCCGTTGGGATTGGCATCCGCGCCGCCGTCCCCGTGCGCGTCGCAATAGCGGAACGCGATCCGGTCTTCGTCACGGAGCGCCTTCAAGGTGTCGTCGTCGGCGAAGTAGTTGCCGTCCATGTGGGCGATCGGCATGGCGATTACCGCACCGGGCCCATAGAGGCCGGTGAACACCGAGTTCGTGGTCTCGACCCGCAAGTGCTGGGTCCGGCACACGAACCTGAGTTGCGCATTGCGCATGAGCGCGCCGGGCAGCAGCCCGGTCTCGGTCAGGACCTGGAAGCCGTTGCAGATTCCGAGGATGGGTACGCCGCTGCGGGCGCGGGCCGCGACCTCGGCCACCACCGGCGAATGGGCGGCCATGGCGCCGCAGCGAAGATAGTCGCCGTACGAAAAGCCGCCCGGCAGCACGATCAGATCGACTGCGGGAAGCGAGGTCTCCTTGTGCCACACCATGATCGGCGGCGCGCCGGCGGCGCGCCCCAGCGCGACCTGGACGTCGCGGTCGCAGTTGGATCCGGGAAAGACGATAACGGCGGCGCGCACGCGTCCTCGCTCAGTGTTCGCTCGGCGGCATCTCGCCTTCGCCCCGGAACGCGGGGTCCGCCATTCAACCCCCGATCTCGATGACGTAGTCCTCGATGACGGTGTTGGCGAGCAGGCGTTCGCACATGTCCTCGACGCTTTCGCGCGCGCGGTCGGGGTCGTTCTCGGCGAGATCGATCTCGAGATACTTGCCCTGGCGCACGTCGCCGACGCCGTCAAAGCCCAATGCGCCGAGCGCGTGGCGCACCGCCTTTCCCTGGGGATCCAAGACACCCGATTTGAGCGTCACGTGGACTAACGCCTTCACGCCGGCGCGTCCGCTACTGCATGACCTTGGGGCCCTGCATGTCGCGGGGTCCGCTTTCGGGCAGGATTCCGAGGCGCCGCGCCACCTCCTGGTAGGCCTCCTCCACCCGCCCCAAGTCGCGGCGGAAGCGGTCCTTGTCCATCTTCTCGTTGGTCTTGATGTCCCACAGCCGGCAGCTGTCGGGGCTGATCTCGTCGGCGAGCACGATGCGCATCTGCTCGCCTTCCCAAAGCCGCCCGAACTCGAGCTTGAAGTCCACCAGCCGGATGCCGATCCCGAGGAAGAGCCCGGTCAGGAAATCGTTGATCCTGAGCGCCACGGACATGATCTCGTCCAGCTCCTGGGGCGTCGCCCAGCCGAAGGCGGTGATGTGCTCCTCGCTGACCATCGGATCGTCGAGCTCGTCGTTCTTGTAGTAGTACTCGATGATCGAGCGCGGCAGCGGCGTGCCCTCGGCCATGCCCATACGCGTGGCGAGCGAGCCGGCGACCACGTTGCGGACCACCACCTCGACCGGGATGATCTCGACCTCGCGGACCAGCTGTTCGCGCATGTTCAGCCGGCGCACGAAATGGGTGGAGACGCCGATTTCGTCGAGACGGACCATCAGGTATTCCGAGATCCGGTTGTTCAGCACGCCCTTGCCGGTGATGGTGCCGCGCTTCTTGTTGTTGAACGCGGTCGCGTCGTCCTTGAAGTACTGGACGAGCGTTCCCGGCTCGGGCCCTTCGAAGAGGTCCTTGCCCTTGCCTTCGTAAATTTGCCTGCGCCTTGCCATGTCATTGGATAAAGTTGGGGGTGAGAATCGCACCCTCGTGATGGAGCGCGCCCGGCGGCGCGTTCGCGCCAGATATATCAATCCCGCCGCCAAAACACAACGCCACCGGCGCCGATTCGTTCCTTCAGATGGCCACGGGCTCGTAGGGCGCTTCGCCCGGCCGGCCCGCCGCGAACAGCCAGACCGCGCGACGGGCCGCTTCCTGCGTCTTCGCCGCGAGCGCGATCAACGACGACGACAACGTGCCGAAGCCCGTGTCGGTGATCACGGTCATGGCGCCCATGGGGCCGGCGTCCGGATCAAAGGTGCGGCTTTCGAGCAGCGCCGTCCACGACCCCCAGTCGCCGGTCTCGGGATCGGGCGCGCGCGCGGCCGCGAAGGCCGGACGGTAGCGACGGGTTCGGGCCGACGCGCTGTCGTTGAGATCGTGCGCCGTGACCATCGAGAGCCCCTCCGGGATCGCGCTCACCTCGATGCCGGGCGGAAGGGGCGAATCGTCCAGGCCCTCGCGCGAGCACAGCCAATAGGCGTTCGCGCGATCGGCGACGACCAGGTTGAACGACCGATAGTCGCGCGCATCCATGGCCGCCAGCGCGCCGGCCGCCGACGCTGCATCCGCGTGCCGCAACGCCGCCAAGGGCAGCTCGCCCCGACTTCTCAAGCCGGGCTCGGGCCCGAGGCTGCCGGGACGGTTGAGGACGCAGGCGACGACGCCCGAGCCGTTGATCCCGAGCCAGGTGCCGCCCGCCCTCTCGTCTTGTCCGGCGACCACGTCCGGGCTCTCGGGCCAGTGACGCCCGGGCGCTCGCCAGGGCCGGTCGGCCATCTCGTCGCGGTTCGCGGCCAGCAACAGCGACCAGGGGTGCGCGGGCCGGCGCAGGATCACGACCGTGCACATGCCCCGTCATATCCGGTCCGCCGATGCGTGACCAGGGTCCGGCGCCGGTCCCCGGAACGTCACTGCCGCGATTGCGCGCACCCGACATGGACCTTACATTCCTCTCAGGCGTCGACGGGAGGCTCCCCGATGAAAGACACGTTTCGCCACCGCGAAAAGGCCTTCGAGGCGAAGTTCAAGCTCGACGAGGAAAAACGCTTCAAGTCCAAGACGCGTCGGAATCGGATGCTCGGGGAGTGGGCCGCGCGGAAACTCGGCATGACAAGCGCGGAAAGCGAGGCGTTGTGCAAGGCGGTCGTGATTTCCGATCTCAAGGAACCGGGGGTCGAGGACTGCGTCCGGAAGGTCATGCACGAGTTCGAGAGCCGCGAGGTTCCGATCAACGAGACGGAGATCCGCGAGGAGCTCGTCCGCCTGCTCGGCGTCGCCATGGCCGAGGTGGACGCCGAGTACCCCGATCCGCTGGGCCCCGACCACGAACGGGTGGGCGATTAACGGCGCGGGGCCTCGGCGCGCTGGGCTACGCCTCGCCGAACACCCGTTCGAAGATGGTGTCCACGTGGCGCGCGTAGAAGCCGGGATCGCGTAGCCCGTCGAGTTCGGCGGCGCTCAGGCATTCGCTCACCGCCGCGTCCGCCTTCAGGAGCTCGAAGAACCCGCCCTGTCCCGCCGAGGCCGCCATGGCGCATCCCTGGACGGCCGCGTAGGCGTCCTCGCGGCTCCGCCCCGCTTGGGTGAGGGCGAGCAGCACGCGCTGCGAGTAGACCAGGCCGCCGAGCCGGTCCAGGTTTTCGCGCATGGTATCGGCG
>JAKZXM010000042.1:0-9472 GCA_047514975.1 Rhodospirillales bacterium | reverse complement strand
GCCGGGTGCGCGGTCATACGGTCGACGACCCGGCCCCGGGCGCCGGCGGGGCCTTCTTCACGGCGCGTTCGCGAAACGCGATGTAGGTGACGGCCGAGAAGATCATGACGCCGCCGACCCAGATCCAAAGATCGGGCACCTCGGCGAACACCACATAGCCGATGATCGCGGCCCAAATCAGGCGCGTGAACGCGATCGGCAGGATCGCGGTGATCTCCGCTTCCTTGAGGGCCTGGGCGAGGCATAGATGGTTGAGGCTGCCGAGCGCGCCGATGACCACGAACCACGCCAATTGGAGAAGCGTCGGGGTTTGCCAGAACGGCAGCATGGCTGCGAAGGTGACCGGCACCGCGAACAGCGCCGTGTAAAGCGTGATCGTCAGGCTCGATTCCGTCCGCACCAGGATCTTGGCCATGATCATCGTCACCGAGACGATGGACGACGAGCCCAGGATGAGCAGCGCGCCCACGTCGAGGGCCACCATGCCGGGGCGTAGGATGACGAGCGCACCGGCGAACCCGACGATCAGCGCCGTGACCCGGCGCGCCCGGATCGCCTCGCCCAGCACGATGATGGCGAGGATGGTGGCGAACAGCGGGCTCGAGAAATTGAGCGCCGCCACCTTGGCGAGCGGCGTCAGGCCAAGCCCGAAGAAGAACATGAGCTGGGCGACGCCGTTGATGGTGCCGCGCGTCGCGTGCAGCCGGAACCGGCCGGTCCGGAGCGGATGGGAGCCGCGCCGCAGAAACACCGGCGCGAGCACGCAAAATCCGAAGAACGCGCGGAAGAACGCCACCTCGAACGCGTGCACGTCGAGCGAGGCATAGCGGATACAGGCGTTCATGGTGGTCCCCGACAGCGCCGCCACGGCCATGAAACCCATGGCCCTGAGCGTCCCCGGAGTGCGGATGGCGGCAGCGATCCGGCGGGTTGGGGCAAGCGTCATGGCATTGTTCGCCTCGGCTCCGAACCCGCGTCGGTCGCGTTCACGGCGCCCGCGCCCGCCCGCCCGGCGCCACGGCGAGGGCTCCCCCTCACGCCTTGACGCGAAGCGGTTCCAGCGGCGTATGGCAGCTCAGGTTCTCGACGCCGTCGGCGGTGACCAGCAGCGAGTTTCCGAGGTTGCACCCGGCCACGTTGGGCTCCAGCCACTGGGAGTGGGCGACGAAGGTCATCCCTTCTTCGAGGCGGTCGTGGTTCGACGAGATCACGCTGTACTGGGGCATGCCGGGCATGGTGATCGCGTGCCCGAGCCGAGGCCCGTTGGGACCGTGGGTCGCAGGGTACACGTGACGCAGATCGCGCCCCTGGGCCTCCAAGTCGGGCTCGGCGACGTTGGCGCGGGGGATCGGCCGCGGCGTCCCGTCGGCGTTGGGCGCCCAGTTCCACGGAAGCTCCCGCGCTTCCGCCGAGGTGACGTAGCCGCGCTCGATGTAGGGCTCGAAGCTCGCGTTGTTGACGTCGCGCACCAGGACGCCGGGACGCACCGTCGCCATGGCGCGTTCGACGCCATCGACGCACATCTCCAAAACCTCGTTTTGCTTCGCCGTGATCTCGCCGACGGCGATCATGCGCGCCGTCTGCGCCCAGTATCCGCGGTAGGTGACGTTGGAGACGTAAATGTTGATCAGGTCGCCGGGCCGCACCACCCGGCCCCAGGGCTTGGTGATGGATGTCCCGAAACGGTTGATGCCGACCTGATAGCCGTCGCCGGTCTCGCCGCCGCGGGCCATCTGGGCGAATGTGAAGGCGGCGTATATCTCGTGGTCGGTCACGCCCGGCTTGATCACGTGATAAGCCGCCTGCAACCCGATGTCGATCAGCTCTGCGGCCGCGCGGATGATCTTCCGCTCGGCGGGCGAGCGCACCCGTTGCATCCGATCGATGATCGCGTTCTCGCGCTGAAAGGCGGCGTCGGGCATGGCCTGGGCGAGCGCCGCCCAAAACGGCGTCGCGTTGTGATCGCCGAGAAGACCGAAGCGGGCGCCGAGAAAGCCGCGTTCCCCCAGGACGGCGCGGGTCGCGTCCGCGAGCTTGCGGGTCGTGTCGCCCGGCCGGTCCCAGGTCTCGCGCCCCCACGGTCCCACCTGGCGGATATCGTCGACGCCGACCGGCTCGCCCGGCGGCGGAAGCAGCACCGACGAGCTGAAGAAGGACAAGATCGTGGCGTCGCTGCCGGCATCGGTGGGAAGCACGAGGACCCCTTCACGGAACCAGTCGCAGACGTAGCGGAGGTAGGAATTCGAGGTGTGGTACCAGCCGATGATGTCGGTGTGCAGAATGAGCGCGTCGCAACCCGCGAGCGCCGCGTCGCGGCGGATCCGCCGCACCCGTTCGGCGAATTCCTCGGCCGGCAGGGGATCGACGGGGGTGAACCCGAAGTCCGGCTCGAACCCCTCGAGAAGCCTCTCGCACGCGCGCATCGCGGCCCTCCGTTCCCGGTGCGGCGCCCGAGCGCCTAGAAGGTGAAGCTCTCCACCATGTAAAGCGCGGCGGCGGCGGCCGTGACTCGGATCACGCCGAGCTATCCCCCTTCACGACCCGGTCGACGAACTCGGCCGCGAGGCCGGTGTAGGCCTCGGGCGCCAGCAACGCATCGATCTCGGCATCCGAGAAGGTGTCCGCGACCGCCGGGACCCGGGCGAGCGCCTCTTTCATGGTCGAACCATCAACGGCGGCGGCCATGCAGGCCTCAAAGATGATGTCGTGGGCGCGCTGGCGCCCCAGCGTCTCGCCCAGCTTCATCATCACCGCCTCGCTCAGCAGGATTCCCTTCGTGACATCGAGGTTGCGGCGCATGTTGTCGGCGCGGACCTTCAGTCCGCCCGCCACGTAGATCGCCTTGGTGATCGCCGCGTGGGCGTGGCACGAGATTCGGGCGACGTACTCGCGTTCGGACTGCAGGCCGATCTTGTCGCGCTCGTGCTCGGCGATCACGCCGTCGAGGGCAAGCGGCACCGCGCTGCGAACGCACCGGGCCAGCGCGACGATGGTCTCGCAGATGGCGGGATTGCGCTTGTGGGGCATGGTGCTGGAGCCGACCTTGCCTTCCGGCATGGGTTCCTCGAGTTCCGCGACCTCGGTCTTCTGGAGCGCGATGATCTCGTGCGCGATCTTGCCCACGGTGCCAACCGCGAGGGCCACGACCATGGCGTACTCCGCCATGGTGTCGCGCGCGGCGTGCCACGAGACGTTCGGGCACGCCAGTCCGAGCGCCGCCATCATGTGCCTTTGGACCTCGATTCCGTCGCCGCCGATGGCCGCCATGGTTCCGACCGCGCCCGAGAACTGGCCGACGAACAGGCGCGGCGCGCATTGCTCGAGGCGTTCCAGGTGGCGTCCGATCTCGTCGATCCAGACCGCGACCTTGTAACCGAACGTGATCGGCTGCGCCTGCTGGCCGTGGGTGCGCCCGACCATCGGCGTTTCGCGGTGGGCGGCGGCGAGGTCCCGCAACTTTCCGCGAAGCGTCCCCAGCCCCTCGTGAATGGCGGCGTGGGCCTCCTTCATCTGCAGGATCATGCCGGTGTCGGTGATGTCCTGGGTGGTCGCCCCCCAATGGACGAACTGTCCGGCCTCGCCCGCGCACCTTTCCGCCATGGCCCGCACCAGGGGCACGATCGGATGCGCGGTGCGGTCCATTTCGCGCTTCAGCTCGCCCAAGTCGTAAAGCGCCACGTCGGCGATGCGAGCGATCTCGTCTGCGGCCGCGGCGGGCACAACCCCGACTTCCGCCTCGGCGCGGGCGAGCGCCACCTCCACGTCGAGCCATTTCTGGACCGTCATCCGGTCACTGAATACCTCGCGCATGACGGGCGTGCTGAACTGGTCGCCAAACAACTCGCTGTCGATGACGTAGGCGCTCATGGACGGCCCTCCCCGGGCTTCGGTGCGCAAGCCGGATCGCACGCGCACCATAGGGGAATTCGCCTTACCGGCAATCCCGCAAACCGGGTGCCGCGCGACTCGCGACAGGGCGCCAAAGCGGCTATTGAAGGGCGAGAGCACGCCGCGGGACGCTAGGAGATGAGATATGAAAGCGAGAATCAAATGGCTGGAAGGCCGCGCCTTCGTCGGCGAATCGGGCTCCGGCCATGCCATCGTCATGGATAGCGCGGGCGGCGCCGACGGGCGCACGCTGGGCGCGAGTCCCATGGAGCTGGTCCTGATGGGCATGGGCGGCTGTACGGCTTTCGACGTCATCCATATCCTGGAGAAGTCCCGCGAGCCGGTCGCGGACTGCTTCGCCGAGCTCGAGGCCGACCGCGCCGACGACGACCCCAAGGTCTTCACCCGCGTCCACGTGCGGTTCGCGGTCGCCGGCCACGGCCTGAATCGCGACAAGGTGGAACGCGCGGTCGGCCTTTCGGCCGAGAAGTACTGTTCGGCGTCGGCCATGATCGCGAAGACCGCCGACATCACCTACCACGTCGAGATCATCGACGGCGCCCGCGCGGCCGATGCGCCCCGCGCGCCGTCGCCGGCGGCGTGAACGCGGCGCCCCCTTCGTCGAAGGCTGAAGGCGCCCGCCGGCGGATGTTACGAATTCGTGCGGCGGTTCAAGCGGTTACCATTGCCCCGCTGGTTCGCGGGTGGTTTCCAAACATTCGGTGCGATATCCCGAAGGACCGGGGATTAAGATGAGGCCGCATCCCAGTTTTCCTGGGCCTTGGCCCAGCGTTCTTCGGCCGCGCTCAGCTCCTTTTGCAGCTGTCCCAGCTCGCGTCGCGCGACCATCAGATTGGCGCTTTGGCCCCGATCGTGATCGGGCGCCGGGTAAGCGATGGCGCGGGCGAGATCTTCCCTTCTCGCTTCCAGCTTTTCAACCGCGGATTCGGCACTCGCCAGTTCGCGTTTCAGATGCGCGACCGCCTTGCGCTGTTCGCCGGCGGCGCGGCGGCGCGCCTTTTTTTCGTTTCCCGGCACGCCGCTCGCGGCCTTTGTGCCGTTTCCGCCACGGCTTGCCAAAAGCGCGCGGTAGTCGTCCATATCGCCCTCGAACGGCGTGACCGCGCCGTCGGCGACCAGCCAGAAACGGTCGGCGACGAGCCCAATCAGGTGGGGGTCGTGGCTGACGATGACGACCGCGCCCTCGAACGCGTTGACCGCCTGCACGAGCGCTTGGCGGGAATCGACGTCGAGGTGGTTGGTCGGTTCGTCCAACAGCACCATGTGCGGCGCTTCGGCGCTCATCAACGCGAACAGCAGGCGCGCCTTCTCGCCGCCGGAAAGATCGCCGATTTTGGTTTCCGCCCTTTCCTGGCCGAAACCGAAGCGCCCCAACTGCGAACGCACCTGGGGTGCGGGGTCGCGCGGGCGTTTGCGCGTCATCGCGATCAGGGGCGTCGCGGCCAGATCCAGTTCGTCGGCCTGATGCTGGGCGAAATAACCGACGCGCAGCTTGCCGGACTTGCCGATCGTCCCCGTCATCGGCGCAAGCCGCCCGGCCAACAGCTTTACCAATGTGGACTTGCCGTTGCCGTTGGCCCCGATCAGGGCGATGCGGTCGTCGGCGTCGAGGCGCAGCGACAGGTTCTTGATCACCGCGGTGCCGTCGTAGCCGACCGAAACATCCTCGGTCGTATAAAGGGGTGAGGCCAGGACCGGTTTCGGCGCGGGAAAGGTGAAGGCGACCGTGCCTTCTTTGCGGTGCTCTGGGATCGGCTCCATCCGTTCCAGCATTTTCAAGCGCGATTGCGCCTGCTTCGACTTGGTCGCCTTGTAGCGGAAACGTTCGACGAATTTCATGATTCGCTGTTTTTGCGCATCCTGCTTGGCGCGCAGTTTTTCGTTCTGGGAGAGACGCATGCGCCGGGTTTCCTCGAACCGGTCATAGTTGCCGGAATAAAGCGTCAGCTTGCCCCCTTCCAGATGCAAGATTTCCTCGGCCACCCGGTTCAACAGATCGCGGTCGTGGCTGACCAGCAGCACCGTGCCCCGATAGCGGCGCAGATGATTCTCGAGCCAGAGCGACGCCTCGAGATCGAGATGGTTGGTCGGCTCGTCCAGCAAAAGCAGATCGGGTTCCGTGAACAACAGCGCGGCCAGCGCCACGCGCGCGCGCCAGCCGCCGGAAAAGCTGTGGCACGGGCGCTTTTGCTGGGCCTCGTCGAAGCCGAGCCCGGCAAGCAGGCGCGCGGCCCGAGCCGAGGCCCGGCTTGCCCCCTTGTCGTGCAGGCGGACATGGATCTCGGCGATGCGCTGCGGGTCGGTCGCGGTTTCGGCCTCGCGGTTGAGCGCGACCAGCTCTTGATCGGCGGCGAGCACGATTTCGATCAGGCTTTCGGGGCCGTCGGGCGCTTCCTGGCGGGTGATACCGACCCGCCAGCGCGACGGAACCGAGATGGTGCCCGAATCGGACTCCCCCTCGCCGCTCAACATGCCGAGCAGCGTCGTCTTGCCGGTGCCGTTGCGCCCTACGAATCCGACCCGGTGGCCCGGATTGACGGTGGCGCTGGCGCCGTCGAACAACGTGCGCGGGCCGATACGATAGGTGATCTGGTCGATGCGAAGCATGGCGGGGCGTGTATCACGCCCGCGGGCACGCGTGAACCGCCTTCACGCTTGGAAATATGGGGGCTCGATTGGGCGAACGGGTCCGCTTTGCCGGCGATTCTGTCGCGAAACACTGCCGACGAATTCAAGGCGGGGGCGCGTGGGCGGTCTTGACTTGACGGCCCGGAAGTCTCTATCAAGCGCGCCTCGGGCCAGCCTCCGCTTCGGCCGATCCTCGCTTCGGCCGGCCTGGTTCTCGACACCGTCACCGTTCGTGCCAGCCCGGGCACCTTTCTCGCGAACCCGGACACCGTCCCACAAGACGGGCGGGCCGGGGCCGTCCCCGGCGATCGGATGCGGGTTTGTTTTGTTACGAAGGATTCGGGACGTTGGATATCCGCAATATCGCCATCATCGCCCACGTCGACCACGGCAAGACGACCCTGGTGGACGCGCTCCTGCACCAAAGCGGCATCTTTCGAAAGAACCAGCGAGTTGCCGAAAGGGTCATGGACCGCAACGACCAGGAAAGGGAACGGGGCATCACCATTCTCGCCAAGTGTGCGTCGGTGGAATGGAAGGGCGTGCGCATCAACATCGTCGACACCCCCGGCCACGCCGATTTCGGCGGCGAGGTGGAACGCATTCTGAGCATGGTCGACGGCGTGCTGCTGCTGGTCGATGCCGTCGAAGGTCCCATGCCGCAGACCAAGTTCGTCACCCAGAAGGCTTTGGCCCTCGGCCTCAAGCCCATTGTCGTCGTCAACAAAATCGACAGGCCCGACACCAGGCCCGATGCGGTCCATGATGAGGTATTCGACCTGTTCGCCATTCTCGACGCCAACGAGGAACAACTGGATTTTCCCGTCCTGTTCGCGTCCGCCAAGGAAGGCTGGGCGTCCGAGGTTTCAGGCGTTCGCGGCGACGACATGGCCTGCCTGTTCGACAAGATCGTGGACTCCGTCCCCGCCCCCGATGTCGACGCCGACGGCCCCTTCCGCATGCTGGTGACGACGCTTGAAAGCGACCCCTACCTCGGCCGGGTGCTGACCGGGCGCATTGCGTCGGGCTCGCTTTCGGTCAACGCCACCATGCAAGCGCTGAACCGCGAAGGCGGCAAGATAGAGCGCGCGCGCGTCACCAAGGTGCACGCCTTCCGCGGGCCGGCCCGGACCGAGGTCGCAACGGCGCACGCCGGCGACATCGTCTCCATCGCCGGCTTCCCGACGGCGAGTGTCGCCGATACGCTTTGCGATCTTGGCGTCAGCGCCCCGATCCTCGCCCAGCCGGTCGACCCGCCGACCCTGGCGATGGTGTTTTCCATCAATGACTCGCCGATGGCCGGGCGCGACGGCACCAAGTTGACGTCGCGCGTCATCCGGACGCGGCTGATGGCGGAAGCCGAAGGCAACGTCGCCATCCGTGTGCGGGAGGCCGAGGACGGCAACGGCTTCGAGGTGGCGGGCCGCGGCGAGTTGCAGTTGGGCGTTCTGATCGAGACCCTGCGCCGCGAGGGGTTCGAGATGTCCGTCAGCCGGCCCCGGGTGCTGACCCGCGAGGATCCGGACACCGGGAAGATGCAGGAGCCCTTCGAAGACGTGCTGGTCGACGTGGACGAGGAATATTCCAGCGCCGTGGTCGAGGCGATCTCGAAACGCAAGGGCCGGTTGGAGGAAATGCGCCCGTCCGGCGGCGGCAAGGTGCGGCTGCGTTTCTTGGCACCCTCGAGGGGCCTAATCGGTTGTCACGGCGAATTCATGACCGAAACGCGGGGCACCGGCGTCATGAACCGTGTGTTCCGGGAATACGGCCCCCACGTCGGACCCATTGCCGGGTGCCGCAACGGGGTGCTGATTTCCAACGCCGCGGGCAACAGCGTCGCCTATGCGCTGATGAACCTGGAAGATCGGGGCGCGATGTTCATCGATGCCGGCGTCACCGTCTACGAAGGCATGATCATCGGCGAGAACAGCCGCGGCAACGACCTCGAGGTCAACCCCATGAAGGCCAAGCAGCTGACCAATATCCGGGCCTCGGGTACCGATGAGGCGGTGCGCCTGACGCCGGCGCGCCGCATGTCGCTGGAACAAACCCTCGCCTATATCCAGGACGACGAGCTGGTGGAGGTCACGCCGCGGCACATTCGCCTGCGCAAGCGCTCGCTCGGTCGGCACGAACGAAAACGCCAGGCCCGGCGGGCGGCCGTCATCGCCTAGCGCGTTGTCCACTCACATGGATCGCACCGGCCGCCCATTATTCACGCGTAGCCTTTGATTTAATTGGTAGCGGAGGAGGGACTCGAACCCCCGACACGCGGATTATGATTCCGCTGCTCTAACCAGCTGAGCTACTCCGCCACGAGAGCGGACCGCGTTTGATCGAAACCGCATGGCGGTTCCGATCAAACGCGCCGATCCGCTCGACCTCGTTAGTGTAGACCAGATTCACGCGCCCGCTGGTTCGCGACCAAGCGATTCCGACCGACCGCGATCTGGTCTAGGTGCCGCCGTCGGCGCGGGCGGTCGCCCATTAAGGTCATATCGCCAAACCTGTCAAGGGGCCGGCGGCGCCGGTCGAGTGCAGTTTCGCGTTGGCGCGAAAGCAGGTGGTCGAGGCCTCGCAAGCCGACCGGTGGCGCTGCCTCCAGGCACCGATTCGGAGCCGTCCGCCGGCGGCCGATCGCCGCCCGCGCGCGCCTGCCGAGGCACCGCCCGACAAACGCCGCGCCCCGAGGCCGCCGAAGGCGTGGCCACCGCGGGCGATGGATGGCGGCTGGCCCGAGAGGCGGAATTCCCCTACGCTGCAAATCAAATGTACCGCTTATGCATGACGATCCGGTCACCCCAGATGTTGCGTTGGAAGGGTTGACGGAGTAGGATATTCTTGTTTTGTTCTAGGGTCCGGACTCATTACAGCCACCAGATGACGGCGGCGGCAAGGGCGATTGCGGCGATGAAGTTTTTGATGTTGCGGTCGA
>JAKZXM010000041.1:0-14122 GCA_047514975.1 Rhodospirillales bacterium | reverse complement strand
GCGCTCGATCCATTCGGGTCCGCAAACGCCGCGCAGGCACGCGAACCCGTCGCGGGCGTATGTTTCGATATCCGCGTCGGCGACGCCGGGCGCTGGTGGGCGGTTCATGGGCGGATCCTTGCTTGCCGGCGCGCGGCTTAAGCGGCGGCGCGCCAGACGGCGGGGAAGAGCTCGCAGTCGACGGCATCCCCCGGCCGCAAGCCCGGATCGCGGATGAGCTGGATCATCTTCGACTTCAGCACGTAGCGGATGTCGTCACCGAGCCAGCGGGTCGAAAGCGCGCGGCGGCGCCCCGACGTCGGGTTGCCGGACGCGTAGTGCAAGACGAGGCTCTGGAAGACCACGACGTCGCCGGGGTCGAGCTCCCACGACACGATATCGAAATCCGCGCGGTGGCTCTCGATGTCGGGCTGCGCCGGCGCATCGTCGACGTTGGCGGCGGACGCGTCTTCGGTGTCCTTGGGCTGGCCGGCGCGGTCGCCGAACAGGGGCACCCGGGCCATGGGCCTGTCGTACCAGCGGTGGGACCCGCGCACGACCTCGAGCGTCCCGTTCTCGCGCGTCACCGCATCCAGCGGCGCCCACACGGAACAGATCTGGCGGCCCTCGAAGGGCCAGAAGTTCATGTCCTGGTGCCATTCGGTCTGGGACGGCGTTCCCGGCTCCTTCACCAGAAGGTGGTCGTAGAACAGGTTGACCTTGCCCGACGCCATGATCCTTCCCGCCACGGCCGCGATGGGGCTTTCGAAGACGTAGGCGCGGAAATCGTCGTCCACCGTCCACAGGAACTTCTCCGAGAAGAAGTCGCCGGGCCTGTCGGGATAGTAGCTTTCGCGCATGGGTCCCGGGCTGCGGGTGACGCGGTCGACGGCCCGGCGCATGCGCTCGATCCACCGGGAATCGAGGACGCCCCGCAGGCAGACGGCCCCGTCGCGGGCGTAGGTTGCGACCATTTCGTCGGATATTCGCGCCGGCGCCGAATCGCTCATGGCCCTTTTCCTCATCCCGGCGATCGACGCGGTGACGCTTGGTCGGACGCCTCGCCGGATCCTTCGTCGTCGGTTGGCGATGATAGGAAGACCGGTTGCGCCCGGCAAGACGGCTCGTGGTTCGCGGCCGGCGGCGCGTATCGATTCGGTTGACATTTGGTCCGGCTGGTGGTGCGATTCAGCCAACAAGAAAAAAATCCGCGAGGCGAAACCGCCGCGCGTTGAAACCGGATACCTCAAGGGAGGAAGAGTCCATGCTGAAATCGTTGCTAAAAACCGGGCTCGCGGCCCTCGCGGCGGCGATCCTGTTCGCCCCAATCTCGGAGGCTCGAACGCTCGACGAGATTATCAAGTTGGGCAAGATCAGAATCGGTGTCCACCCCAACGGCAAGCCGCTCAGCGAAGTGTCGCCCGACGGCTCGTGGCAGGGGTTCGACATCGACATCGGCACCAAGATCGCCGACATGCTGGGCGTCGAGCCGGTATGGGTGCCCCAGGAGACGCCGCAACGCGTCCCGAACCTGGTCTCGGACCGCACCGACTTCTCGCTTGGCGGCCTCACGCGTACGGCCGAGCGCATGAAGGTCATCTCGTATACGGTGCCGCTGCACACCGAATCCATGGCGGTGCTGTACACCGACAAGACCGAGGGAAAGGTCGGGATGGTCAAGTCGTGGAAGGACTTCGACCGCGAGGACGTTACCATCGTCAATTGCCGCGGCTGCTGGCCCGAGGAGTGGCGGCGCAACAACATGGCGAAGACCAAGGCGCTTCTGGTCGACGGCGCCGCCGACATGGTTCGTTCGTTGGCGATCGGAAGGGCCGACGCGATCGTCGAGAACCTCGACTTCTTCATGGCGTTCACCGAGAACTATCCCAACGTCAAGTGGCAGGTGCTGCCCGATATCATCCAGACCGCCTACTGCGGGGTCGGCGTGAAACAGGGCAACTACGCGCTCCGCGACTGGCTGAACACCGCGATCTACGACTTCCAGGTCCGGAATTTCCACAACGAGGCGTGGGAGAAGCACTTCGGCTCACCACAAGTGGTGCCGGTGGTGGCTCAGCCCTACTGGTAAGTCTCGAATAACCTGACGGCCCCCGGACGCCGCCCGGCGTCCGGGGGTTTTTTCGCATCCCCGGCCTCCGGCGGGCCTTGCCGCCGGAGGGTTCGGGCGCGCCGGCGGCGCGGACTGGAACGCTGCTCCCGCGTCCGCTATCGTGGCCGCAGGCCTCGGGAGACGGGACATGGGAACCGCTTATAAGCGCGCGATCCACACGGTCGATTCCCACACCGAGGGCAATCCCACCCGCGTCATCGTCGGCGGCGTGCGGGTGCCGCCCGGCGCGACGCTTCTCGAGAAGCGCGCCTGGCTTCAGACCCACGACGACGGCATTCGCCGCATGCTCAACTTCGAGCCGCGCGGCAGCTCCATGATGTGCTCGGTTCTCCTGCTTCCGCCCGAGAATCCGGGATCCGACTTCGCGGCCGTCATCATGGAACAGGACGTCTACGTTCCCATGTGCGGCCATTGCATCATCGGCGCCGCGACCACGGTCGTCGCCACCGGCATGGTCGGCTTGGTCGAGCCCGTGACCGAGGTCCGCTTCGACACGCCGGCGGGCTTGGTGGTTTGCGCGGTCGCCCTCGAGGGCGGCGAGGTCGGCGCCGTCACGGTGGACAACGTAGACGGCTTCCTTCTGCACGACCGCGCTACACTCGAGGTGGAAGGCTTCGGCCCGACAAGCGTGGACGTCGCCTTCGGCGGCGACATGTACGCCTTCGTCGACGCCGACGCGCTCGGCCTCGAGCTCGGGCCCCACAACGACGCGGCGCTGATCGACGCGGCCCGGCGCATCACCGCCGCCGTCAACGCCCAGCTCGAATGCGTGCATCCCGAGCGCCCCGACATCGACGAGTGCTACGAGGTGCTGTTCACCTCGGCCCGGACGAGCGCGGGCGACTACAAGCAGACCATCGTCAGCCCGCCGGGCGCGCTCGACCGCTCGCCCTGCGGCACCGGGACCTGCGCGCGCGTAGCCTTGCTCCATACCCGGGGCGAGATCGGCTTGGGCGAGCCGCGACGCTTCGAGGGCGTGCTCGGCACCTGTTTCACGGGCGAGGCGGTGGCGGCCGAGACGCGCGGCGGAACCACCTACGTCAAGCCGCGCCTCACGGGCCGCGCCTTCATCACCGGGTTCCACCAGTTCCTGCTCGATCCCGCCGATCCGTTCCCGGAAGGCTTTCGCATCGGCCCCCGGCCGCGCGAACTTGCTTAAGGGCGCGCGCGCTCCTCGGTCCGAAGTCCGTTTCCGGACCATCAAGGACGCGGCCGGTGGCACCGTCGTTCTCGACGGTGTTCGGTTTGCAACACCATGCCGATCCCAAAGTGAGACATTCCGAACGTCCTGACAGTCGGAGCGGATCGCGTTTGATTGGAACCGCGATGCGGTTCCGATCAGGAGCGTGAATCCGCTTGATCTCAATGGTGGAGACCAGATTCACGCGCCCGCTGGATCGCCGTAGGCGATTCCAACCGACCGCGATCTGGTCTAGTGACGCGTAGCGCCGGTCCCTTATGATCGCGGCGCCTTGGCGGCGCGCTGCGCCAACACGATCGCGACGCCGCCCAGCGTCGCGGCGGAGGCTACCAACAGGCGCAGCGTCACCTGTTCGGAGAGCACGACGACTCCGCCGAAGGCCGCGATCACCGGGACCGAGAGCTGAACGGTCGCCGCACGGGTGGCCGTCAGGCTGGGTAGCGCCGCATACCAAATGACATAGCCGCAGCCAGACGCGATCGCTCCCGACGCCACCGCCAGGGCAAGGCCATTTGCAGAGCTGCTGAAATCCCGGAAAAAGAACAGGCTGACAAGCAGCACGAAGGGCACGGAATAGACGAAGTTCCGCGCGGTGGCTTCGAGGGGATCTGCCGCACCCCGGCCCAACAACGAATAGAACCCCCAGGCGATTCCCGCGACAGCCATGAGGACGGCGCCCAAAGGGTCGGGTGCGCTCACGCCGGGTAAAACCAGGTAGATCAGTCCGAGAAGGGCCAGGGTGAGCCCGGCCCACGATAGCAATGGGAAGTGCTCGCCCTCGCTGAGCGCAACAATAAACATCGTAAGCTGAACCGCGCCAAAGAGTATCAACGCGCCCGTGCCCGCACCGAGCGAGAGATAGGCGAAGGAAAAGAACGCCATGTAGGTGAACAGCATGGCGACGGTACGCCAGTCGGCCTTGCCGCGGTCGCGGCCTCGCCGGCGAAGCAGAACGATGAGGGCCAGCGTCACCGCCCCTGAGAGCACCCTGACGGTGGTAAAGCTCGCCGCATCGATGAGTTCCTGTCCCAACGCGAGTCGGCACAGCAACGAGTTGGCGGCGAATGCCAGCATGGCGACGACCGTCAGCAACACGGTGCGGGGGGCAAGTTTTGTGGATTTTCTCGACACGATGCGCTCACCCAAAACGAATGCCGGTTAAGGAATGCCGGCATGCACAAGCCGCGAGTCGAGCCGAACACATCCACATTCGTCAACTGGTTAGTGCGCGTCTTTCTCGCGGGAATGTCCGGCCTCGGCCGAGAAGGGACTTGAACGCCCGTCCGCCCCCAAGTCCGGGCTTGAACGGACGCCAGACATTCGCACAATGTTCCCGACCCGATATCCTTTTTCGAGGCCGTGACCGAGGCGCGCGCCGGGACCGATGACCAGCCACACCTTCTTATGCATCGACGGACACGCGTGCGGCAATCCGGTCCGCGTGGTCGCCGGCGGCGTGCCGCCGCTCGTGGGCGAGACCATGAGCGCCAGGCGCGCCTATTTCGTCCAAAACTACGACTGGGTCCGCACCGCGCTCATGTTCGAGCCCCGCGGCCACGACATGATGTCGGGATCGATCCTGTATCCGCCGCTCCGGGCCGACTGCGACGTCGCCGTCCTGTTCATCGAGACCTCGGGGTGTCTGCCCATGTGCGGGCACGGGACCATCGGCACCGTGACGACGGCGATCGAACACGGGCTGTGCCAGCCCCGCGACGGCGACCGGCTGCACCTGGATACGCCGGCCGGCCGGGTCACGGCCGAGCTTGAGCGACAGGGGCCACACGTGGAATCGGTCCGCATCCACAACGTCGCCAGCTATTTGCACACGAGCGAGGCGCGCGTGGAGTGTCCCGAGCTCGGCGAGCTCGTCGTCGATGTCGCCTACGGCGGCAACTTCTACGCCATCATCGAGCCGCAGCCGAACTACGGCGGGCTTTCGGATATCTCGGTCGCAGACATCCTGCGCCTGAGCCCGGTGATCCGCGACCGGCTCAACGCCGCGATCGATTTCGTGCATCCCGATGACGCGACGATCCGCGAGGTCGACCACGTCATGTGGACCGGTCAGCCGAAAGACGCGAAAGCCGACGGCCGCAACGCCGTCTTCTTCGGCGAGACCGGAATCGACCGCTCGCCGTGCGGGACCGGAACGTCGGCGCGCATGGCCCAGCTCGCCGCCCGCGGCGCCTTGAAGCCGGGCGAGGTCTTCGTCCACGAAAGCATCATCGGCAGCCTGTTCGAGGGCCGGATCGAGGGCCGGACCAGCGTCGGCAATTTCGAAGCGATCGCGCCCAGCATCAAGGGCTGGGCGCGCGTCACCGGCCTCAACACCATCTTCGTCGACGACCGCGACCCCTATTGGCGGGGTTTCCAGGTGCGTTAGAGGCCGGCGCCGCCACGCCTTGAGGGCGGCCCCGAACTGGCGTAGCATCCGGCGCTCGCAAGCCCGCCCGAGACGGCGGTGCGACCAACCAAGAGGAGGGGTGCGACATGGCCGCGAAAACCGGCTGGACGGGTGTCTATCCGGCGGTCACGACGATCCTGAACGACGACGAATCGGTCGATCTGGACGGAACCGCCAAGCACGTGGAGTACCTGATCGAATCCGGGGTCCACGGGGTCATCATGCTGGGCTCGGTCGGCGAGAACATGTCGCTGGACGAGGCCGAGAAGCGCGCCGTGGTGGAAAGGGCGGTCGAAACCGTCCAAGGGCGGGTTCCGGTCTTGAGCGGCGTCGCCGAAAGCTCGACCGCCGCCGCCTGCCGCTACGCGGCCGACGCAGAAGCGATCGGCGCCGACGGGCTGATGGTGCTGCCACCGATGGTTTACAAGACCGACGCGGGCGAGACGATCCGCCACTACCGCACGGTTGGGTCCGCGACCGGGCTTCCCATCATGTGCTACAACAACCCCGTCTCGTACGGTGTGGATATCACGCCGGAGATGTTTGCGGCGCTGGCCGACGTGGCGAACTTGACGACCATCAAGGAATCGTCGGAAAACACGCGCCGCCTCACCGACATCGCCAATCTTTGCGGCAATCGGTACGATCTGTTCTGCGGCGTCGACGATCTGATCCTCGAAAGCGTCGCTCTGGGCGTCACGGGGTGGGTGGCCGGCTTCGTCAACGCCCTGCCGCACGAGGCCGTGCGGCTTTGGAATTTGGCGATCCAGGGCCGCTGGGACGAGGCACGGGCGCTGTACGCGTGGTTCGCGCCCCTCATGCACCTCGCCGAGACCGGCAAGCTCGTCCAAAACATCAAGCTCGCCCAATCCATCGTCGGCGTCGGACCCGAAACCGTGCGCGCGCCGCGCATAAGGCTCGAGGGCGACGAGCACGCCCGGGTTTCGGCGGTCATCCGCGCGGCGCTGGACGCGCGCCCCAAACTCGCGGCCGAATAAGGCGGCCGGCCCGGGCGCCCGTAGGGCGAGGCGCCGGGGATCGTTCGCGGGGATTCGCGGCCGGACTAAAGCCGATCGCAGTCGAATGGAACCACCATTAGGTTCAAATCGACCGCGTGAATCCGCTCCATTTCAATAAGAGTAACCAGATACACGTGGCCGGCGGATCGCGCCTACGCGATTTCGAGCGACCACGTTCTGGTCTATGGGCGCCGATCAGCGGGTTCCGATGGGTTCCTTGTTGCTCATGCACTGGACGAAGCGCTTGAGCCAGGGCCTGACGTTGAACTCGTTGATGCCCTCGCCCTTTTCGTCGGCCTTGATGCACTTGGAGGTGGTGTGCTGGAAGCCGATGTCGGGGCAGCTCACGACGAGCTCGGTCCCGTCCTTGTGGTCGTAATCCGCGTTCACGCTCGATTTCGCTTCCACGGTCACGGAAAAGCCCGGCGCCTCGAGGCTGCACGTCGCCTGCGTTTCGTTGTTGACGACCACTTCCGCGGCCTCGCCTTGGGCGGTTAGGGCGAGGCCGAACACGATCGCCACCGCCGCCGTTCGCCAACGCGCTGTCATCCCCTGCTCCTCCCGCGTTCGTTGTCGTCGGTCCGGGGCCTTGGGACCGAAGTCCGGGTTCATGTTAGTCGATCCGGGATGGGGATGCACCCGTGGGGCCGCGCGGCTCAGATCGGCGGCGCAACGCGGAAGGCGGCGAACGGGGGACGCCGCGGCGCTCGCTGTCCTTCGGCCTTGAGACGCCGCCCGCGGAACGCGATGTAGCTCGAGGCCGCGAAGATCACGGCGCCGCCGAGCCAGGTGAGCGCGTCCGGCACCTCGGCGAACACAAGATAGCCGATGATCGCCGCCCAGATCAGGCGCGTGAACTCCGCCGGCACGACGGCGGTGATGTCGGCGCGCTTCAAGGCGCCCGCCATGCACAGATGGACCAGGGTGCCCAACGCGCCGATGAGCGCGAGGACGCCGAGCTCGCCAATCGATGGCGTGCGCCAGACGCCGATGGCAGCAAGGCCCGTGAACGGCAGGGCGAAGACGGCGGTATAGAGCGCCAAGGTCACGCTGGATTCGGTCCGCGAAAGCACCTTCATGAGGATCAACGAGAACGCGCCGACCGCCGCCGAGCCCAGCACCAGAAGCGCGCCGGTCTCCAACGGGACGACGCCGGGACGAAGGATGATCCAGGCGCCGAGGAAGCCCACGCCGAGCGCGATCGTGCGTCGGACCCGGATCACCTCGCCCAGTGCCACGACCGCGAGCAGCGTCGCAAACAGCGGCCCGGAGAAGCTGAGCGCCGAGGCCTTGGCGAGCGGCGTGAGCGCCACGCCGGCGAAGAACATCAGCATGGTCGCCGCGTTGACGACGCCGCGCAACGCGTGCAGCCGGAACCGGCTCGTGCGCAGCGGCGCCAAGCCGTTCCGGAAGAACACCGGCGCAAGCACGGCGATTCCGAACACGCAGCGGAAGAACGCCACCTCGAACGCGTGAAGGTCGTCCGCGAGATAGCGGATTCCGGCGTTCATGCCGGTGCCCATCAGCGCCGCCGCCATCATCAGCGCAACCCCCTTGGCGGTCGCGGGCATGCGCTCGATCAGCTTCGCCACACGTAGGCGCGCGAATCTGAGGGCGACGCGGAACCCCGGCGCGCGCCGTCTTGCGTGTTGCGCGCCGCACCAGACGGGCGCGCGCCGCGCCGCCCGAGCGATCCACGTGGTGGCGACGGCCGAGATCGGGCGCGCGCGTCTGGCGCCGGCTTGGGCGAACATCCCAGTCTTCTTTCCGAAAGGAGGCGGGAGGACCGGCTCGCGCCGCCAATGACGGGCGGCGAAAGCCGTATCTTTCCAATAGGTAGGACGATCCGCCGCGACGAAAACTGCTGATATTGCATTGCAGCATTGCGCCTTGCGCATGCCGTGTTCGTTGGGCGCCGGCATGGGCGGCCCGCCGCGCAGGGACCGCGTGGATAACGGCGCCCCGGCATGCTATCTAAGTGTCCAGACCAGATCGCGGCCGGTGGGCATCGCCTGTGGCGATCCGCTCTCGGGATCGCCGGTTCGGCGGGGCGGGTCCGCTTGGGAGACCCCGGCGCCGGGAGAGTGCGCGGATGTGTCGACTGTACGGATTTCACGCCACCGAGCCGACCAAGGTGGAGTGCAGCCTCGTCCATGCCCAGAACGCCCTCATGTCGCAAAGCCGGGTCGATAGCCAGGGCCTCTCTCACGGCCACGGCTGGGGTGTCGCGACCTACGTGAACGGCCTGCCGAACATCGAGAAGCAGGCCTGGGCTGCGTACCACGGCGAGCTATTCCGCAAGACCGCGGCTCGGATCTACGCGAAGACGGTGATCGCCCACGTCCGCCGGGCCACCATCGGGCCGCCGGCGCCGGCGAACACCCATCCCTTCGACCATGGCCGATGGTCGTTCGCGCACAACGGCACCTTGCCCGGATTCGAGAGCGTGCGCGATCGCATGATCGACGCGATCGACCCGGCCCACCGGATCGAGATTCGCGGCTCGACCGACAGCGAGCACGTCTTCCGCTTTCTCTTGTCCCTGTGGGAGCACGATCCCGCGCGCCCGCTTCTCGAGACCCTTCGTGTGGGCCTCGGGCGCGTTGTCGAGTGGTGCCGCGAGATCGACCGCGAAGCGCCCATCGGCCTCAACGTGCTGTGGACCGACGGCGAGCGTCTCGTCGGCTCGTGCATCGGTCGCACGCTCTGGTATCTGGAGCGCGACGATATCGTCGCCTGCGATATCTGTGGCGTCCCCCACGTCCACCACAAGCCGAGCCAGTGCTACCGCGCCGTCGAGATCGCCTCGGAGGCCATCACCGACGAGGGCTGGCTCCACGTTCCCGACGGCACCGTATACAGCGTCGACCCCGACATGCGGCTCAGGATCGAGCAGCTCCAGCCCTGAGGGGCGTTCCCTCGTGGGCCCTGGCGGGCGCGGGGGCGGCCGACAGCCGGAAGGACGACCCAATGATTTCAACGGGTTGTGGTGCCGCCGGAAAGAATTGAACTTTCGACCCCACCCTTACCAAGGGTGTGCTCTACCCCTGAGCTACGGCGGCACCGGATCGCGCCCACGCGCGATGGGCGCGCACCGTCTTGCGTGTCGCGCGCAGCACGCAATAGGTGCGCACCGTCTTACGTGTCGCGCGCCGCACCCGAGACGGGCGCGCACATTGCCACAGCGCCGCGGCGGCCCGCAAGCATCCTTGACCGCCGAGGGCGCGCGCTCCACCATCGAGCCCGGGTCCGATCCGTTCAAGGGGCGATTTCCAGGCCGTGGCATCCGACGACGAGACCAAGCGCCCGCGCATTAGCCCCAAGGGCGCCAGAAAGGCAGTGGATACCGGCCGCCGGCTGGCCGACCGGCTGCGCGAAAATCTTGGCCGGCGAAAGCGCCAGTCGCGGGCGCGCGACGCCGGGGCGGATGCGCGCAGACGCGCGGACCCGGATGCCTGACGGAACTCGACCGGCCGAGCTTTCTTTGCCCGCCGAAGCAGGTTTCGCGAGGGCCGGGGGATCGCCGGATCGCGCCCCTTCGCGGCGGCCCGGCGGCTGAAGTACAAACGCCGCTCGGGCCTAAGGGGATTTCCATGGACCGCATCCGCATCGAAGGCGGGCGAGCGCTGAAGGGGACGATCCGCGTCGGCGGCGCCAAGAACGCGGCGCTGCCGCTGATGGCGGCGTCGCTTTTGACCGACGAGACCCTGGCGCTTGCCAACGTGCCCCGGGCGGGCGACATCGCCACCATGGCGGGGCTCCTGGACGAGCTCGGCGTCCGCATAGACGGCGAGATTGATGGCGAGGCGGGCGCGGCGCAGGCGTGCGGGCCGCTGCGGCTTTGCGCGGGGGCGCTGAAGGCGACCACGGCGCCCTACGACCTGGTGCGCAAGATGCGGGCCTCGGTGCTGGTGCTCGGGCCCTTGCTGGCGCGCCACGGCCGCGCCCGGGTTTCGCTTCCGGGGGGCTGCGCCATCGGCACCCGGCCGGTGGATCTGCACTTGAAAGCGCTGGCCCAGCTCGGCGCCGAGATCGAGCTCGACGAGGGCTACATCGAGGCCCGCGCGCCGAACGGCCTTAAGGGCGCCCATGTGGTCTTCCCCATCGCCACCGTCGGCGGCACCGAGAATCTGTTGATGGCGGCGGCGCTGGCCGACGGCGAGACCGTGCTCGCCAACGCCGCCCGCGAGCCCGAGGTTTCGGATCTCGCGCGGTGCCTTCGCGCCATGGGCGCCCATATCGAAGGCATCGGAACCGACACACTTCGCATCCAAGGCGCGGACCGGCTGCACGGCGCCCGGCACGCGGTGATCGCGGACCGGATCGAGACCGCGAGCTATGTCGTCGCTGCCGCCATCACCGGCGGCGAGCTCGCCATCGAGGGCGCGACCCTCGAGCACATCGAGTCGATCGCCAACGTGCTCGCCGAGGCCGGCGTCGGGCTTGCCGCCAGCGAAGGCGGAATCGCCGTCGCCAGCACGAACCGCCGGCTTCGCGGCGTCGACGTGATGACCGAGCCCTTTCCCGGCTTCCCCACCGACATGCAGGCCCAGATCATGGCCTTGATGGCGCTCGCCGATGGCGCCTCGATGATCACCGAGACCATCTTCGAGAACCGCTTCATGCACGTGCCCGAGCTCAACCGCATGGGCGCCAACATCAACGTCCATGGCGCATCCGCGATCGTGCGCGGCGTGCCCAGGCTATCGGGCGCGCAAGTCATGGCCACCGATCTGCGCGCCTCGTTCTCTTTGGTGCTCGCCGGCCTCGCGGCCGAGGGCGAGACCGTCGTCAACCGGGTCTATCACCTCGACCGCGGCTACGAGCGGCTGGAGGAGAAGCTGACCGGCTGCGGCGCCGTGATCGAGCGCATTCGCGACTGAGCCAAGCCGCCACCCAGGGAGGGAAACCGGCGATGTCCGAGCCCACGGTTCCGGTCCGAGACGTTCTCGCCGCCAGCGAGGGCATGCTGCAAAAGCAGCTTTACGTGGTCTTCACCCGGCCCCGCGCCGGCCTGGCGCCGGTGCTGGCGAACATGGACGCACACCTCGCCTTCCTCGTCGCCGCCGAACGCAAGGGCCGGCTCTTCGCGGCGGGGCCTTTTTGGAGCGACGACGGGCGCCATTGGGAGGGCGAGGGAATGATTATCCTGCGCGCCGCCTCGAAGGCCGAGGCCGAAGAAATTGCCGACGGCGATCCCATGCACGCAAGCGGGGCGCGCACGTATTCATTGCGGCCGTGGCTTCTGAACGAGGGTTCGCTCACGATTCGGCTCACCTATTCCGACGGCGCGTCCGAGGTGCTGTAAGCGGCCACGCGTTGTCGGGGCCCGCGGCGGCGGCTACAGTTCCGCATGCACCGACGCCGGCCGCGATCGGACCAGATCACGGTCAGCCGAAATCGCCGACGGCGATTCGCCGACCGTGTGAATCTGGTCACCACTATGGACATCGAGCGGATTCACGCATCTGATCGGAGCCGCATCGCGGTTCCGATCAGGCGCGATCCGCTCTAGGAGACGGCGATGACCATCCGTTCACTCCAACACTTCGCCTTCACCGTCCCCGAGCCGGACGAGGGGCGGCGGTTCTATGAGGATTTCGGCCTCGAGGCACGCGCAGACGGCGATGCCGTCGTGCTCCGGTGCCGGTGCCGGGATCAGGACCAGGTGGTCCTGGTGCCAGGCGCGCCGAAACGTCTGCGCCATCTCTCTTTTGGCGCGCGCGCGGACGAATTGACGGCTCTCGCGGCGCGTCTCGAGGCGAACGGGGTCCGCCTTCTCGATTCGCCCGCCGTCCGTGGCGGCGAGGGCTTGTGGTTCCAAGATCCCGACGGCTTCCTTCTCAACGTCTGCGTCGCCGAGACGGCGCCCTGGGCCTCGGCGCCCGAGTGGCGGATCAATTCGCCCGGCCACGTGGTGCGCGTGGCGGCGCGCGGCTGCCCTTCGCGCGACGTGGCGGTTCGGCCCCGCAGGCTGGGTCACGTGCTTCTGTTCACCTCCGATCTCGAGCGCCAGCTCGCCTTCTACGTGAACGTGCTGGGTTTCAGGCTTTCGGACCGCTGCCAGGACGTCGGCTTCTTCCTGCGAACGTGGGGCGACAGCGACCATCACGTACTCGCCTTCTTCGCGAGCCACGCGCCCGGTTTCCATCACGCGAGCTTCGAGGTGGGCAGCCTCGACGAGATCGGTGTCGGCGCCCGGCGGATGCTGGAAAGCGGCTACCGCGATGGTTGGGGGCTCGGACGGCACGTGATCGGATCGAACTTCTTCCACTACATCCGCGATCCGTGGAACACCATGGCCGAGTACTTCTGCGATATCGATTTCATTCCCGAGGACGCGGAATGGGAGGCTCGGAACTGGCCCGAGGAGGATTCGCTCTACCTCTGGGGACCCCGCACGCCCGCCGACTTCGCCCACAACTTCGACGCGCCCGACCGCGCCGCATCCTGAGCGCGTCCTTCCGGGAACGACCGCGCGCCACTGGCCGGGCGCCCCAAAACCCGATATGAATGCCGCCGTTCGGAGGATGTCATGGGACCCGAGACCGAAAAGCTGGTGCTCGCGCTGCCCCGGGGCCGGATACTCGCCAACGTCATGCCGCTGCTCAGGCGGGCGGGCATCGAACCCGAGGCCGCGTTCGAAGACGCCAAATCGCGCAGGCTTCGCTTCGCCACCAATCGCGGCGACGTCGACGTTATTCTCGTGCGCAGCTTCGACGTCGCCACCTTCGTCGCCTTCGGTGCGGCGCAGCTCGGCATCGCCGGCAACGACGTCTTGATGGAGTTCGATTCACCGGAGATTTACGCGCCGCTGGACTTGGGTGTCGGTCGCTGCCGCCTCAGCGTCGCCGAACCCGCCGAAATGGCGCCCGGCGACGATCCCGCGCGCTGGAGCCGGCTTCGGATCGCCACCAAATACCCGCGAACGACGCGGCGCCACTTCGCCCGGCGCGGCGTCCAGGCCGAGTGCATCAAGCTCTCGGGCGCGGTGGAGCTGGCCCCGAGCTTGGGCGTGTGCCGCCGCATCGTCGATTTGGTCTCCACCGGCCAGACCCTCAGGGCCAACGGGCTCGTCGAAGTCGAGCTGATCGCGCACGTCACCTCGCGGCTCGCCGTCAACCGGGCCGCCTGGAAGACGCGGTCCGCCGAGATTCGCGCCTGGATCGACCGCTTCGAGGAAGCCGTCGATGCCCTTGCGGCTTGACGCCGGCGATCCGCGGTTCGAGACCGCGTTCGCCGAATTCCTCGGGGTGCGCCGCGGGACCGACGCCGACGTCGCGGCCACGGTCGCAGGCATCGTCGCCGACGTGCGCGCGAACGGCGATGCGGCCCTTATCGCGGCATGCGAACGGTTCGACCGGGTCCGGCTGACGCCCGAGACC
>JAKZXM010000040.1:0-3046 GCA_047514975.1 Rhodospirillales bacterium | reverse complement strand
CAGCTGCTGGACGGCGTGCAGACGTCATTGGGGATGACCCCCAACATCATGCGCGCGCTGGCCAACTCGCCGGCTGCTTTGGAGGCTTATGTGGGGCTATTGAAGTCCCTCGACGGCGCGAGCATCGATGCCAAGACCCGCGAGTCCATAGCGCTCGCCACATCGGGCGCCTACGGCTGCGACTACTGCGCGGCGGCTCACACCGCGCTTGGCAAGATGTAAGGTCTTAGCGACGCGGAAGCACACGAGAACCTGTACGGTCGCTCGTCGGATCCCGACAGGGCCGCCGTGTTGCAGTTTTCTCGTGCGATTGTCGAGAAACGCGGCTGGGTCAACGATCTCGACCTGGAGCGCGCGCGCCAGGCCGGGCTCGGCGACCGGGAAATAACCGAGATTGTCGCAATCGTCGCCACCACGATTTTTTCCAATTACTTCAATTACATCGCTCAAACCGAGGTGGACTTCCCAGCGGTCAAAATCGGCCCGAAGCGTGCGGCGTGACGCCGCTTGGATAAGGACAAATGGCCATGAGCAAGTTGAATAACAAAGTCGCGGTCGTCACCGGAGGAAGCAGTGGAATCGGCTTGGCCACCGCCCAGCGGTTCATCGCGGACGGTGCCCAGGTCGTGATCACCAGCCGCAACCAGGAAGCACTGGATGCCGCCGTCGCCGAACTCGGTGATCGGGCGACGGGCATCCGCGGCGATGTTGCGAACCTCGAAGATTTGGACCGCTTGTTCGCTCAGGTAGAGGAGCAGTTCGGCCGTTTGGACGTGCTCTTCGCGAACGCCGGCATCGCACCACTCGTTCCGTTCGAGGCGGTGACGGAAGAGCACTTCGACGGTCTGTTCAACGTCAACGTTCGAGGGCTCTTCTTCACGGTTCAGAAGGCCCTGCCGCTTTTCTCGGAAGGTGCGTCGGTGATTCTCAACGCCTCCGTCGTTGCTCAGTCCGGGCTACCGAACACGAGCATCTATTCGGCAACGAAAGCAGCGGTTCGTTCGCTGGGCCGCACCCTTGCGGCGGAACTGTCGCCGCGCGGAATCCGTGTCAACGTGGTCAGTCCGGGGCTCATCGAAACGCCGTTGTGGGGCAAAGTCGGTCTCAGCCAAGACGAAATCGACGCGTTCGGAGCGCAGGTCGTCCAACAGACGCCGCTCGGCCGTCCGGGTAGACCTGAGGAAATCGCCGCGACCGTGGCGTTTCTCGCCTCCGACGATGCGAGCTACTTCACCGGAGCCGACCTCGTCGCCGACGGCGGAATGATCCAGGTCTAGATGCGAAAACCGCCAACCCACAGCAATTTTGTACGACAGCAAGCGAGGAGTGAGAACCATGAGTAATTCACCCACAAACGTGAGCGAGTACGACATGATCGCCAAGGCCGTCCAGCCCTACATCGATGGCGCCAAGTCCGGCAAAGGCGACGACATGAATCCCGCCTTCCACGAGGACGCGACGATCTTCGGTTATATTGGCGACGACCTGTTCGCCGGCCCCATCCAGCGGCTCTTCGACTGGAATGACGAGAATGGTCCGGCGACGGAGCTCCAGGCTCGGATCGCCGGCATCGACCTCGCCGACACGGTCGCCACCGTGCGCCTCGAACTCGACAACTGGACCGGTCACCGGTTCACCGACTTGTTGGCGCTGCTCAAACTCGACGGGGAGTGGAAGATCATGAACAAGGTATTCCATCTGCACCCCTGAAGGATGGTTTTCGGTCCGGCCCTGAGTTGCGTCACCGCGTCCCGCCCGCTAACCTTTCGGCGAGGTGCCGATCGTAATCACACGCGGACCGTATCCACATGGCCGCCGAGCAAACGTCGCATCCAATGTCGGGGGACGCCGCGTTCTGGGAAGCGGCGTTCGAGGATGAGACCTCGGGTTTCATTTCCCTGATCGCCCAGGCGCAGACGCCGGACGTCCTCAGGGGCAGCGCCGCCGTCATCATCCAAAAGCTCTTCACCCGCAAGGAAGACCGCCCGAACATCGCCAAGTTCACCGCCAAACTGAACAACATGGTTCCCGAAGACGCGACCCTGGAGGAACTGAACCCCATGCGCGCCGGCGTCATCGGCTTGATGCGCGCCATCAAGGAGGAGCGCAAGAGAAAGGCCACCGCCCATGCCGCGCAAGGCGCGCGGCCGTCCCGCAAGAAAGCAAAAAAGGGCGGTGAGCGGCGCGCCGTACCAAAGGAACGCAAACCTGTGGTGCCGCGCTGGGTGGCGATGGCGGGGCTTGGCGCCGTTGCCGTTAGCGGCGTCGCGGTCATTGCCGTTTGGTCTTACTTGCAAGAAGAATTGCCGCCGGCGGCGCGTCTGGTCAACGAGATGCGGCTTGCGGCCCAGGGCGCCGGCCCCTTGACCCACATTTTCGGGGGCGCCCTCAAGGTCACCGAAACGGTCGCCGACTTCACCATTACGGCGGTGGCGGTCCCGCGAAAAGCCTGCGTCGGCGCGGCGTGGGACCTCGTTCACTCTGGCCGGGTGGCGGTCAACGGGGTGACGCCCAAGCGCGTCTCCGCCGCCGTTCTCGCCAAGCTTTGCGCGAGCGACGGGGAGAACGCGACGATCGTCTGGATCCCCAACAAATAGCCGGGCGCCTCCGCGGCGGACCGCCCGCGGTGGTCCGTCAGGCCTCGAGGCCGAGCCGGTCGCTGAGCGCTTCTATGGTGGCGGAATTGCTGGTCACCACGGGACAGCCGAAAATCTCCTCGAGGCGGCCGATGGCCTCGAAGGAGCGGAAGTTGGTGCACGATACGAACAGCCCGTCGAACGTCACGCCGTCGAGCCGCGCCCGGGCGAACTCCGCGATGTCCCCGGGCGTCGGATCGGCCAGCGCCACGTTCACGTCGATCCCCATGCCGTGCGCCGCGACCACCTCCATGCCGCTTTCCCCGACCGTGCGGCCGACGGCCTCGGTCAGGGACTCGATGTAGGGCGTGATCACGGCGACGGTGCCGAGGTCCCGGCGCCGCAAGGCCGCGGATACGGAACTGATGACGCCGATCGCCGGGCAGCCGGCGCGCTCGCCGAGGTCGCGG
>JAKZXM010000039.1:0-5663 GCA_047514975.1 Rhodospirillales bacterium | reverse complement strand
GTCCCTGCCCGACGGCCATCCCCTGCACACGGTCTACACGAAGGCCCGCTCAGACTATTCGGGCCGGGTCACGGTGCCGATATTGTGGGATACGGAGACCGAGACCATCGTCAACAACGAGTCCTCGGAAATCATCCGCATGTTCAACGACGCCTTCGCGGCGTTCGCGCCCGCCGCCCCGGACCTCTATCCCGAGGATTTGCGGGCCGAGATCGATGCCCTCAACGACGTGATCTACCGGACCATCAACAACGGCGTCTACCGGTCCGGATTCGCCCGCACGCAAGATGCGTACGAGGAGGCCTTCGACCAGGTGTTCGCGACCCTTGACGACTTAGACGAAAGGCTGGCGACGAGACGCTACCTCACCGGCGAGAGGCTGACCGAGGCCGACTGGCGGCTGTTCCCGACGCTGGTGCGGTTCGACGTCGCATACTACGGCGCCTTCAAGTGCAACAAGCGCCGCCTGATGGATTACACGAACCTGTGGGCTTATACGCGCGAGCTCTACCAGCTTTCCGGCGTCGCCGAGACGGTGGAGCCCGAGACCTACAAGCGGGGCTACTACTCCATCAGCGAGCTTCGCAACCCCACCGGAATCGTGCCCAAGGGCCCCGAGATCGATTTTGCGGCCCCCCACGGCCGCGAGCGCATCGGCGCGGTCTAGGGTCGCGCGCCCGTGCCCCGCACCGCCTACGTTAACGGCCGTTTCGTGGCCATGCGCGAGGCTGGCGTCGCCGTCGAGGACCGCGGGCTTCAGTTGGCGGATTCGGTCTACGAGGTAATCTTGGTGCACGCCGGCCGCCTGATCGACGAGGCGCCGCATCTCGATCGCCTCGAGCGCTCGCTCGGCGCGGTCCGCATGGCGCCGGCCATGGGGCGCGCGGCGTTGCAGATCGTCATGCGCGAGGTGTTGCGGCGCAATCGCATCGCGACCGGCATGCTGTACGTGCAAATGACGCGCGGCACCGCGCCGCGATCGGCGGCCTTCCCGCCCGATTCGGAAACCACGCTTATCATGTACGCGCGCGCGTTCCCGCCCCTCGATCCAGACGCGGTCACGGACGGCGTGGCGGTGATCACGGTTCCCGACATCCGCTGGGGACGCCGCGACATCAAGTCGACCTCGCTCCTTCCCAACGTGCTCGCAAAGCAAAGCGCCGTCGACGAGGGTTGCTTCGACGCCTGGCAGGTGGATGCGGACGGCTTCGTGACCGAGGCGTCGGCCGCCAACGCCTGGATCGTGACGCCCGATCGCCACCTTCTCACGCGGCCCACGTCTGCCGACATCCTTGCCGGCGTCACCCGGGCGACCGCCATCGAGCTCGCGCGCGAGATGAACGTCCGCTTCGTCGAGCGCCCCTTTACGGTCGAAGAAGCCAAGACCGCGGTGGAGGCGTTTCAGACCAACGCCTCGATCACGGTGGTGCCCGTGACCCGCATCGACGGCGCCGCGATCGGCGACGGCAAACCGGGGCCCATCACCATGACCCTTGTCCGGCGCTACCTCGACCACATGTCGGGGGGCGGCTGACCAGAGCACTATCCGACCAGATTGAATCAATTTGATGGTGGCAAATCGGCTTGTCCGGACAGGCGCGCCTCGAAGCGCGATGCGGGGCCATCGGGTGAGTGCCGCAACGAACCCGGGGAGCCGATTTGCCCCACCGAAGGCCGGGTCCAATTGCTCCGTGGCGTCGCCCGAGCATCTTTGCCGATGTCCGGCATCGCCATGCGAAGCCCGCTTAGACCAGATCGTGGTCGCTCGGTTTCGCTTAAGCGCGATCCGCCGACCACGTGAATCTGGTCTACACCATAAAGATCGAGCGGATTCACGCGTTCGATTGCAACCGCATCGCGGTTCCAATCAAACGCGATCCGCTCTTGCCACGGCGCAAAATGACTCCGGTCAAATGGTTCAATCTGGTTGGATAGTGCTCTAACCTCCGGGCGGCGCCATCTCATGGAAATCGGTCAAGGACTGGTACGCGTGCGCGGCCGCCAGCAGCCGGGCCTCGGCAAACGGCCGCCCCACGAGCTGGAAGGCGACCGGAAGGCCCGCGTCCGCGAACCCGCAAGGAACGCTGATCGCGGGCAGGCCGAGATAGTTGATGTGGCGCGTGCAGCGCCCGATCCGGCGGATGATTTTCTGGATGTTCTCGGGCCCGCCCGCCGTCGATTCGGCGATGGTCGGGACCGGGATCGAGACCGCCGGCAAATGCACCATGTGGGCGCCGGCGAAGGCTTGTTTCAGGAAATCCTCGAGGATCGGGCCGCGCAGCAACATCGCTTCGCAATAGCGCGTTCCCGAATAGAAGTAGCCCGGCTCGGTCCGGGTGCGCACCTGGTCGGCGTAGTCCTCGGGCCGGGTTTTCATCCAGCGGCTGTGCACGGTCGCCGTCTCGACCTCGCGCAGCACGTGCTGGACGTCGTCGATCAGCGCCATGTCGGGGACCGCCGTCTCCACCGTTTCGGCGCCGGCCTCGCGCAAGACGCGCAGGCTTTCGTCCAGCGCCTCGGCGACGGCGTCCGAGACGTCGTCGTAGTACCAGTTGCGGGGAACCGCGATCTTGGCGCCATCGAGGCCGTTACCCAGCGCCGCCTCGTAATCGGGAACGGGTTCGGCGCGGGTCGTCGGGTCGTCGGCGTCGAATCCTGCGATCACCGAGAGCATGCGCGCGCAGTCGGCCGCGGTCCTGGCCAGCGGGCCGACGCTGTCCATGGACCAAGACAGCGGCATGACACCGGCCCGGCTGACCAGGCCTTGCGTCGGCATCAGGCCTGTGACGCCGCACATGGCCGCGGGCAGGCGGACCGAGCCGCCGGTGTCCGAGCCCAGCGCCGCCGGCACCAGGCGCGCGGCGACCGCGGCGCCGGATCCACTCGACGAGCCGCCGGTCACGTGCTCGGGATTCCAGGGGTTGCGGCAGGGCCCGAAGTGATCGTTGTGGCCGGTGGGGCTGCGCGCGAACTCCGACAAGTGCAGCGCCGCGACGTAGACCGCGCCCGCGCCCTCGAGGCGCGTAAGCACGCTTGCGGTATGGTCGGGAACGAAGTCGCGGGTGATCTTGGCACCACAGCTCACCACTTTCCCTTCCCGGAACAAAAGGTCCTTGTGGGCCAGCGGGACCCCGTGCAGCGGCCCCTTGATTCCGCCCTTGGCCCGGGCGCGGTCGGCGGCGCGCGCGGCTTCAAGTGCTTCATCCTCCTCCAACCGGATCACGCAATTCAGGCTCGATCCGCGCTCACGCAGCCGGGCAACGGTCGCGGCGGTCGCCGCCTCGGACGTGACTTCGCCGGCGGTAATGGCGTCCGCCGTCTCGATCAGGCCGAGGTTGGCTAAGTCCGTCATCGTCCCGAATCCCGCTCGCGCAACAAGACCCGCAGGTAATCGGCGGGCGCGGCGTCGACGGCGAGGCGTTTGGCCTGGTCCTGGACGCGCGCGTTGGCGCGCTCGACGGTGGGCGCCAGGCGCTCGAGGCGGTCCGCGTCGGTCGGAAGATTCTGGATGGATTCGGCGATGTCCTTGAGGGTCTCGATCTTCACTTAGGCTCTCCTTGCTTGCCGATCTCGGCCTTGAACCAGTCCACGATCTGCTCGCCGGTCCAGAACACGACACCGTCGTGCTTGGCGAAGTAGGCGAGCATCTCCTCGAAGTAGCGGATCCGGTGCGCCGCGCCCGAGACGTAGGGGTGCACGCCGACCGCCATCACCCGGGCCGAGGCCTTGGATTCGGCGTAGAGCCGGTCGAAGGCGTCGACGGCGCGCCGCATGAGCCCGTCCGAGGGCTGCATGTGCGAAACGTTCACGGTGATGTCGTTGATCTCGACCGTATAGGGGATCGCGACGATGGACCCGTGCGTGGTCTCCACCATGATCGGCTGGTCGTCCAGGATCCAGTCGGCGAAGTATTCGAGCCCGGCCTCGGCCACGTAGTCGACGGTGTGGTACGTCTGGCTGCGGCCCGGTCCCAGCCAGCCGCGCGGGCGTTTGCCCGTGAACTCCTCGATGATCTCGACCGAGCGGCGGATCACCTGGCGCTGGTCCTCGATCTGCGAGATAGGCATCTGCACCAGGCAGTGCGCCATGAACTCCCAGCCCGCATCGCGCGCCGCTTCGGGCACCGCCGGGCAAGTCTCGCAGACGCCGGCGTTCAGCGACAGCGTCGGCGTGATCCCGAGCTTCGCGAACGCGTCGCGAAGCCGCCAGAACCCCACCCGCATCCCGTACTCGTGCCAGGTCCAGTTGGGGAAGTCGGGGATCTGCGCCACCCCCATGGGCGGACCCGAAGCGTGGCGCGCCATGGCCCGCGTGATCTCCCACTCCTCGACGTTGACCACCGGCCAGACCACCAGCGTGGCGCCTTCGGGAAGCGCCAGCGCCGCGCGCTCGGCGATGGCGGAGTACGCGATGCGCTCCCGGGGATGCTTCATGGCGGGTCCTTCGCGCTTCGTGTAGGCAGGCGGGAAGGCCGAAAGCTAGCCCCAGCGACGGCGGCGAACAAGGCCGCCGGGCGTGACCACGCGGTCGCGTCTCAAGTTCGCCGAGTTCGGCTTTTATCCCTTGGGCCAACACTCATGGTCGAGTTGTGTTGCGTCCGCTTTTGGATGCAAGAGCGGGCTTGGCGTGGTGGCGGCGGCACAGTCCGGACACGTCAGATGGGGTAATACTTCGTCAAGTCTTCCAACGATGCGTCTCACCCTTGAGCATGGCTTGAATGAAATCGATGCGAAGCTCCGTCGCAGCGGGGATCCAATTCAACGGCCCGTCCATACCGAGGCTGGCTGCCGTCGTCACTATCTGCCAGTTGACGAGCTCTCCCTCTGCGTAAGACCTGCGTTCGCGATAGCGGCTCAGGTAAGCCTGCCAAAACGTGTTCCAATACCGTTTCGGCGTTCCCGGCCCTGAATCCGACAGCCACAGGCGGGATATGAGCCAGGTGCGGGCAAAATCGGCCACGGGATTTCCCCGCGCCCCTACGGCCCAGTCGATGGCAACTGGTCCTTGGGTGGCCATGATGATGTTGTGGGGATGGAAGTCTCCGTGGCACAGGGCGGTACCGCCGGGCAACCGATCCAGAACCCCGAGAACCGCGTTCTTGATGCCTGGGGTCAGACCATCCGCCCGGTCGATGGCCCAGGCATGGACTTCCCCGAGCTCGAGGATGCCGGAAACTTCCCGCTGATGGATTTAGACGTGCAGGTCCACCATTTGGCTGGCGCATTCGATTGCCAAGTCCGGATGGTCTTCCAGGTACCGGGTCATGGTCGGCCCATTGACGCGTTCGAATACGATCCCCTCGCGGTTCTCGACGTCGATCAAACCATCGATCACCGCCGGCACGGGGAGGCCGGTGGCGGAAGCGGCCCGTGTCGCGGCCAGTTCGTGCCCGTGATAGGGGGAGCGATCGCGGAAGAGCTTGAGAACTTGGCCGTCCTTCCATGCAAAAACCTCGGCCGTCGCGCCAATGGCGAGGGGTGGGTCCTTCTTGTCCGGCATTCCCTAGATAAACTCCAAGTTTGCAAAAATCGTAAATCCATTCCCTCGCCAAGATTACGACGTTCCCTCCGTAGCGATCAGAAGGGCTTTTTTGCGGTTTGACCCGGGTTTAGAATTTGGCCAATTGGCCGAATCCGACCCTTCCGCTTCCACCGGCTTAGGGT
>JAKZXM010000038.1:0-2633 GCA_047514975.1 Rhodospirillales bacterium | reverse complement strand
TCCTTGGCCAACCGATCCAGCGCCTCGCGCGGATCTTTGCCGCCGATCGCCGCTTGGATCGCGGTGCTCATGGCATCCTGGTAGGCCGCGGTATTGCGCAGCGTGAGATCCATCATACCCAGTTCGCCACCGTCCCGAAGCGTGTCCTGGAACGCCGCCGCATTGGGCCACTGCTCGCGCAGGAGCGGGCTCGCGTAGTGCGAGAGGCGGAAGGGATCGCGGATCGAGTACGGCAACTCGGAGCGCTTTACGCTCACATCGGCACTGTTCGCCCATTGGATGAACAGATACGCCGCCTCCTTGTTCTTGCTACCCGACGAAACCGCCAGCGCGAAACCGGGTGCGATTCCGGGATTCTTGCCGACGATGGCATAGCCCACCTTGTTGGCGACCGTGGTCTTGGGGATCCACGACATGGCGTCGATATCGGTGCCCAGGCCCTCGGACCAGCGGCCGATCGCGGGCCACGAGACGGTCATCGCCACCTGGCCGGCGAGCCACGCGCTGAGCTTCTCGACGAAGCCCCAGGTCGCGTTGCCCGGCGGCATGTAATTGGTGCGATCGACCAGCGCCTGCAACGAGGCCACGCCG
Source organism: Rhodospirillales bacterium (assembly GCA_047514975.1). Taxonomy (GTDB): domain Bacteria; phylum Pseudomonadota; class Alphaproteobacteria; order Rhodospirillales; family JASLLV01; genus JASLLV01. The sequence continues at coordinate 2,042 of JAKZXM010000038.1, read as the reverse complement.
ATGTCCGAGTTGACGGTGGCCTTCATCGTGTCTTCGTCGAAGAACCTACCGCCGGCGGCCCGGAACTGCTGCGACCAGAAGAAGAGCGTCAGCCCGCGGCTACGCACCAGCGACGCGCCGTAAAGATCGGGCGCGAAGTTGTCGGTGAAGAACTTGGCAATCTCGTCGAACTGTCCCCAGTCCGCGGGCGGCGCCAAATCGTAGCCGTATTCGGCCTTGAACATCTTCTTGTTGTCGGCGTCCTCGAACAGGTCCTTGCGGTAGTACAGCAACAGCACGTCGCCGTCGTCGGCGAAGGCATACGTCGTTCCCTTGTACTGGTTCCAGGCCTCACGGTAGAACGGCGCGATATCCAAGATCTCTTCGGCGTAGTCGTATTGCGCGATGAAATCGTCGAGCGGCTCGAGGGCGCCGATCTCGACCAGGTCGGGCATCCATTGCGGCTGCACGTCGACGATGTCGAAGGCGCCGGTGCGGCCCTCGTGCTCGATCACGATCTTGGCGTACATCTCGTTGGTCGGGGCGCCATTCATGTTGATCTTGATGCCGGTCAACTCTTCCCACCGCTTGGTCGCGGAAAGCTCGAATCCGAGTTCGGAAAGACCGGCCTCGAGAAAGAGCGTGAGCTCGGTGCCGGCGAACTTCTTGGCCGCCTCCACCGCAATCTCATCGGCCTCGCCCGCCAGCGCCGCGCCCGAAGTCGTGGCCAAAAGCGCGGCGGCGGCGAATGCCACCGTCATACCTTTGAAACGCATAAAGAAATTCCTCCCTATCCAAATGAAGGCGTACCCTAACAAACGCCAACCGGGTGCGCAAATCCGCCATGGCGATGCGTGGCGATCATGGCCAGGCGCGGCGCGACTTGGTACTCTCGCCGGCCCCGATGCCAAGCCATATCCCTAGGACGGCCCGCCATGACAACTACCGTCGATCCCAACGAGGTCCGCTTCACCGGCGAGAACTCGTTCCTGCGCCTCAAGGCCGATGCCGAGGGCGAGGACACGACGACCTGCGCTCATTGGCGCGGCCTCTACTCACCCGCGGGCGCCGGCCACGCGCTGTTCGTTCGTTCCGAAGCCACCGGCGGCAAGGTCCGGATCTTCGCCGACAACCCCGACTTCGCCCGCTTCACTCAGCAGATCGAGTCCTTGATGCGCCCGTTCTTCGCCGATCCCGACCTGCCGATAATTTCGGCCACCTTCGCGCGCGCGGGCGATTACCGCACCGCCTATTCCGAGATCGTGGAATCGGCCGAGGGCCGGGTCGAGCTTACCTGGCGAGAGCTGGGAGAACCGTTCTACATCAACGTTCAGCCGGGCGGCGAAGTGGGTTCGTGGGGAGTTTCAAGCTGTCTCATTCCCGCGGCAGCGGGATCTGCGACGATCTTGGGCGCGGCCGCCGCGGGCCAGCCCTACGGGGAAGAGATGGGAGGCCATCCGGCCAGCACGTCGTGCCTGGCGTGGTCGGAAACCTGGTTCCATCCTCGCTGACCCGGTGTCTCGCGCACCGACGCGGACGCCCGAGCGCGTCCTCCTCATCCTCCACCAGGCGCACTCGACCCCGGGGGCGCATCGGCCGCGCCCTGCGGGCCAGGGGCTATGCGCTAGACGTCCGCCGCCCGGCGCTGGGCGATCCCCTGCCATCGAGTATGGACGGCCACGCCGGCGCGATCATCTTCGGCGGGCCGATGCACGTGAAGCAGACCAAGGAACACCCGTTCCTGCGGACGGAGATGGACTGGATCCCCGTGGTCCTCGAATCCGAGAAGCCCTTCCTCGGCGTCTGTCTCGGCGCCCAGATGCTGGCGAAAGTTCTCGGCGCGCGGGTTCGTTTGCACCCCGACGGCTGGCACGAGATCGGCTACTTCCCGGTCCATCCGACGCCCGCCGGCAGCACCTTGTTCGAGCCCGGGCTGTACAAAACGAAATCGCCACTCAGATCGACGCACTCAATCGCATTATTCGTGCGGCGAAACCAAACACAATCAGGATCCGCTAATCAACCGGGGGAATGGCTGATCACACCACCGCGGCTCCATGCAC
>JAKZXM010000037.1:0-7782 GCA_047514975.1 Rhodospirillales bacterium | reverse complement strand
GTATTACGCCGACGTCGCCGGCACCTTCCGGGCCGCGTCCTCGGTCAAGGCGCTGATCGCCGGCGGCGTCGATTCGGAGGCGGCGCCGGCGGGGAACGTCGGCTTCTTCCTGTTCGGTTACGTGCCCGAGCCGCACACGATCTTTCGCGACATCCACGCGCTGCCCTCGGGCTCGACCATGTGGGTCGCCTCGGACGGCGTCAAGCGCGTGCGGCGCTTCTTCGACATTCCCACGGTGCTTGCCGAGGGGCGAGGACAAGACGCCTCGGGCGATCTTCGCGACGCCCTCCTCGACAGCGTCCGCCACCATCTGGTGGCCGACGTTCCGGTCGGCGTGTTTTTGTCATCGGGCCTCGATTCGGCGACGATCACCGGCTTGGCCTCGGAGATTGAAGGCGCGCGCCTCGAGACGGTGACGCTCGGGTTCGACGCGTTCAAGGATACGCCCCTCGACGAGACGCCACTGGCCGCCGACGTCGCCCGCCATTACGGAACCCGGCACCGGACCCGGTGGATCGCGGGGCGGGACTTCCATGCCGAGCTCGACGCGTTCCTCGCGGCCATGGATCAGCCCACCATCGACGGGGTGAACACCTACTTCGTGGCCCGGGCGGGGGCGCGGGCGGGTCTCAAGGTCGCGCTCTCGGGGCTCGGCGGCGACGAGCTGTTCGCCGGCTACGACAGCTTCCGTCAGATCCCCGCGCTCGTCGGCCGGCTGGGCCGCATTCCGGGGCTGCGGGCGGCCGGAAGGGCGCTCAGGGTCGTGGCGGCGCCGCTGGTCCGCCGCCTCACCTCTCCCAAATACGCCGGAATCCTCGAGTACGGGACGAGCTACGCCGAGGCCTATCTTCTGCGGCGCGGACTTTTCATGCCGTGGGAGTTGCCCGAGCTCGTCGACCCGGAAATGGCGCGCGAGGGCTGGCGCGAGCTTCAACCCCTCGTCCACCTCGCCGACTGCGGGTCGGAACTCGAGAGCCCGCGCGCCAGGATCGCGGCGCTCGAGATGAGCTTCTATATGCGCAATCAGCTTCTCCGCGACGCGGATTGGGCGGGGATGGCACATTCGCTCGAGATCCGCGTCCCCTTCGTCGATCCGGTGCTGCTCGCCCAAGTCGCGGCGATGGTCCGGAACGGGGCGCCGGGCAAGCGCGAGATGGCGGACAGCGTGAACCCGCGCCTGCCCCGAGCCGTGCTCGAGAGGCCGAAGACCGGCTTCTTCGTTCCGATGCGAGACTGGCTTCAAGGCGGAAGCGAAAAGAGTCGGTTCGGGAACGCGGAACGGGGCTTGCGCGGCTGGGCCCGGCGCGTCTACGGGGCGGCGTGGAACCCGGCGCGCTGAACGAGAACGCGGGCCGAAGCATCTTCCGCGCGAGTGGATAACGATCTAGCGAAGCCGGCGCCGACGCTGCGCCAGGCGCGCGTCGCGATCACGGGTCGCGCGCTCCAGGCCGGTCATGTACTCGCCGCGTTTGAACGCGTGCCCGCAGGCCATGCACAGCACCGGCCCGAAGGGCACGCGGTCGGGATCGAAGTCGCCGGAGTGCGTGTTCTGCTTCTCGTCGCACCGCGGACACGGGACCGGCAGAAGTTCACGCGTCATCGGGCCTCCGGCTGGAATTGCGCCCCGTCTCAATCGCCCGCGACCGGTTCGCGCCGCCGCGCGCCCGACCGACCGGCGGACGCGTCACCGGCCCCGGCGATGGTTTGGAAATAAGCAATGGTGGTGCGAAGGCCCGCATCCAGGTCCACCGACGGTTCCCACCCGAGCCGCGCGCGCGCGCGCGCGATGTCGGGGCAGCGGCGCACCGGATCGTCCTCGGGAAGAGGCCCTTCCTCCAATGGCGACGTCGATCCCGCGATCTCGCGAATCCGTTCGGCGAGGGCGCGAATGGGAATCTCGTTGGGATTGCCCAAATTCACGGGGCCGGTCACCTCGTCGTCGGCGTCCATCAGCCGCATCATTCCCTCGACCAGGTCGTCCACGTAGCAGAACGCGCGGGTCTGCGAGCCATCGCCGAATAGGGTGATCGGCTCGTTCGCGAGCGCCTGCATGATGAAGTTCGAAACGACGCGCCCGTCGTGGCTGTCCATTCGCGGGCCGTAGGTATTGAAGATGCGCGCGACGCGGATGTTGAGGCGGTGCTGGCGATGGTAGTCGAAAAACAGGGTTTCGGCGCAACGCTTGCCCTCGTCATAGCAGGCGCGCGGCCCGATCGGGTTGACGTTGCCGCGGTAGTCTTCGCGCTGCGGATGGACTTCGGGATCGCCGTAGACCTCGCTCGTGGAAGCCTGAAGGATCTTGGCCCGCGTCCTTTTCGCCAGCCCCAGCATATTGATGGCGCCGTGGACCGACGTCTTGGTGGTCTGGACGGGGTCGAACTGGTAATGCACCGGCGACGCGGGACAGGCGAGGTTGTAAATCTCGTCCACCTCCACATATAGGGGGAAAGTGACGTCGTGGCGCATGAGCTCGAAGTGGGGATGGCCCAGCATCGCAGCCACGTTGTCCTTCGTTCCGGTGAAGAAGTTGTCGACGCAAAGGACGTCGTGTCCGTCGGCGAGCAACCGTTCGCACAGGTGCGAGCCCAGAAAACCCGCTCCGCCCGTCACCAGGATTCGTTTTCGCGAAGCCATCGACCCCTCTCGTCACCGGCGCCCGCGATCGGCGCGACGGGTCGAGCCTAGAGCACTATCCCACCAGATTGAACCATTTGATGACGGCAAAACGGCGCCCCGGGTTCCCAGCGGCCTCGTCAGGTCTGGAGGAAGCGCCGCGTCTCGTCCTCGAGGATGAGGCACGTCAAACACCCCGAATGCCACGCCCCGGTGTCGATGCCGATCCGTCCCGCGCGGACTTCGGGCGCCGGCGAGATGGAGTGGCCGTGCACCACGACCTTGTCCGAGGGCGAATCATGGTCGAGAAAGTCTTCGCGGATCCAAAGAAGGTCGAACTCCGCCTGGTCCTCGAGGGCGACACCGGGCATGACGCCGGCGTGGACGAACAGATAGTCGCCGGCGACGTGATACGTCCGCAAGCTTTGGAAGAACGCCAGGTGATCGGCGGGAACCGTCTCGCAGAATCGCCGCCGCGCCTCGCCGAGACCCTGCGCGTCCATGAAGGCGCCGGGAACGTCCACGCCGTAACTCAGCAGCGTGGCCGCGCCGCCGTTCATCATCCAGACGTCGCCGCCCGAGCCGTCGGCCAAGAACTCGAGCAGGAAATCCTCGTGATTGCCCTTGAGGAACACGCTCTCGAAGCCGCCGAGGGGCGCGCGTACCAGGCACTCGACCACCTCGAACGAGCCGGGACCCCGGTCGACGTAGTCGCCCAGATAGACGATGGCGTTTCGCCGCGCGCGCGCGCCGCGCGGTGCCGCGTCCCGGTCGGCGGCGATCATCTCGTGCATCCGGTCCAAGAGGTCGGCGCGGCCGTGGATGTCGCCCACCACGTAGTAGCGATGGCCGGCTGGGACGCGCGGAGCCCCGCGCGGGTCCGCGGCGCCGGGTCGGATCGGTTGTGCGTCGGTCATATCTTCTGGCAATATGAGACGCGTTTGCCCGAAAGAAAAGGTCTCGCGCGGCCCGCCCGGGACATGTTTGCGTCGCGTTCCCGGAGCGTCGGCGCGCATCCCGTCCGACACCGTCGGGTAAAGGTGTGTTAACCGATCGTCTGCGAGACTGGCGCGACGATCCGCACCCCGCGGCCGTCGCTACGGTGTGACCATGGCAGAACCGATCAGCGCCGCGACCATGCTCGTCGACGAATCGCCCAACGAAGAGGGCGTGCTGCTGGACGCCGTGCGCCGAATCGAGCCGGACCCCAAGGGCTATTTCGGGATCCACATCCATCTCTCGGCGCTGCGCCAGCAGTACCGTCAGGACCGCTACATCCGCATCGCGGTGCGGTCGTTCGACGCATTGACGTTCAACCACGATGCCACCCTTTACGTGCTCACGAATTCGGACGTGGTCCTGCTTTGCCACGAAGTCCCCGTGGAGGAGCTTGACCAGCCTCTCGCCCGGGTCCGCACGCTGTTCAGCGAGGACCCGCTGACTTTCGGCGAGGAAGGCACGCTCGACGACCGGTTCACCACTTGGTACGACCTCTCGCAGCCGGCCGACCATGCGACATTCGTCGCCCTCGTCGAGGACATGGTCGACAAGGCCGGGCCCGCCCGGCAGCGGGGCGCGGACGCGGGCGCCGGGCGCGCCATGGCGGGCGAACCGCTGAGTCCGACGAACCTGACGGCCATCAACGAGCGTCTGCAACGCACCCACATCGCCGACCTGCACCACCAACAATCGGCGGTCGTCGTCGATCCCGGCGCCCAGGGCGATGTCCTGTTCCGCGAGCACTACGTCTCGATGATCGATCTGCAACGGCGGCTGTGTCCGGACGTCAACCTGTTCGGCAACACGTGGCTGTTCCAGTATCTGACCGAGACCGTGGACCGGCGCCTGCTGAGTGTGATGAGCCAGCCCGATTACGCCCCGTCGGAAGGCGCGATCAGCTTGAACCTGAACGTCTCGACGGTGGTTTCGACGGCCTTTCGGAACTTTCACGAGAAGGCCCGCGAGCGCGCCGACAAGATCGTGATCGAACTCCAGACGGTCGACATCTTCGCCGACATGGGCGCCTACGTTCAGGCCCGCGACTGGCTGCGGGGCCAGGGGTACCGTGTCCTGGTCGACGGCCTCAACGCGCTCTCGCTCCAATTCTTCGATCCCAGCCACCTGGACGCCGATTTCATCAAGGTCATCTGGACGCCCGAGTTCCTGGGGGGGATGGACGACCAGCGAATGTCCGAGATGCAAGACGTGGTCCGGGACGCGGGCAAAGAGAAAGTCATCCTGGTCCGCGTGGATTCGGAAGAGGCGGTCGTTTGGGCCCTCAACCTGGGCCTCCGACGTTTTCAGGGCCACTACATCGACCGGCTCGTGGACGCCATGATCGCAAAGGGCATCATATGAGCCGGACCCAATAGGCGAACCCGACCATGGCACGATCATCCGAAACCCAGCGATCGCCCGCCAGCCAGGAGAACCTGCTGCTGGACTACATCCACCGCCTGGAGAAGCACAAGGACGACCGCAAGGCGGTCCACATCCACCTCTCCGGGCTCCGGCCCTACAACAGGCGAGAGCACCACGTGCGCGTCGCCGCCAACGGTTTCGAGAACCTAATCAAGAGCCTGGCCGGTCAATTGTTTCACCTGAAGAGCTCGGATCTGTTCTTCGTCTACCGGCGCGACGCCGAACCCGACGTTCGCACCGCCGTCCAACAGGTCCGATACCTGTTCAGCGACGACCCGTTGCTGGCGGACGAGGAGTCGGGGATCGACCGCTTCTGCACCTGGTACACCGCCGCCACCCAGTTCGACGAGATCCTGCACTTGGTGCAGGGAATGGTGGACATCGAACAGAGGCGGCAGCCCGAATCGCGGACCCAGGTCGACACGCGGGGCGCCCTTCGCGCCAAGCAGAAGCTGGGCGAGCCGTTGTCGCCCGAAATCCTGGCGCGGGTCGAATCGGCGCTGGTGCGCGCCGATCTCTCGAATCTGGTGCGCCGCCAGTATGCTTGTGCGGTCAGCCGAAAGGGCACGCCGACGCCCGTCTTCAGCGAGCTTTTCATCTCGATCAAGGACCTGCGCGAGACGCTGCTACCCGGCGTCAACCTGACGTCCAGCCGATGGCTGTTCCAGCACCTGACCGAAAGCCTGGACAGGCGCATGCTGGCGATGCTCGCCAAGACCGACCACATCACGCTTTCGGGCGACATCAGCTTCAATCTCAACATCTCGACGCTGCTTTCGAACGAGTTTCTCAATTTCGACGATCAGGTCCCGGCGAGCCGCAGGGGCCACATGATCGTCGAGCTCGAGACCATGGACGTCTTCTCCAATCTCGGCGCCTATCTCTTCGCGCGCGAGTTCATCCAGGAACGCGGCTACCGGATCTGCATCGACGGGCTGACGTACGAAACCATGTACCTGATCGATCGCGAGCGCTTGGGCGCCGACGTGGTCAAGCTGATCTGGCATCCCGAGATGGTGGACCGGGGCGAGGCGGCCCATTCCGACGTCCGCGCCATGATTCGGCGCACGGGCGATTCGCGCGTCGTGCTGACCCGCTGCGACGACCGCGAGGCGGTCGACTTCGGCCAATCCATGGGGATCTCGGTGTTTCAGGGCCGCCAGGTGGAGAACCTGATCGCCGAGGAAAACCGCAAGCGCGATCTCCGCAGGCTCAAGGCGCGGATCGAAAGCGGCTAGCGCTTTATCCGTTGTAGTCGGCTCCAGCCCGCACCCCCGCCCGGTCGCCCCAAGGATACCATTTCGTGGGCGGCCGGGCGGGGGTGCGGGCTGGAGCGATTCCACTTAAGTGGATAACGTTCTAGCTGTGGAGTTTCATTAGCTTGTCCACTGGGTCCCGACCGAGCTAGTGGTTAGAATCTAACGCTTGGTGCCGTTGAGAACGCGGGTAATCCGCAGGATATAGCCATTCCAACCGGGCTGTTCCGTAAGATTTTAACCACTAGACCAGATCGCGGTCGCTCGGTTTCACCTGTGGCGATCCACCAACCGCGTGAATTTGGTCTACACTATGGAGGTCGAGCGGATCGGCGCGTTTGATTGGAATCGCGATGCGGTTCCAATCAAACGCGATCCGCTCTAGCCGAGCCGGCCACCGTCCCATGCCGAATCGTTCGTTCCCCGCCATCGTCGTCCGAAGCCTGAGCAAGCGTTACGGCAACGTGGCTGCGCTGGACGACGTCAGCTTCCACGTCGCCGAAGGCACGATCTCGGCGCTCCTGGGCGGCAACGCGGCGGGCAAGACCACGACTCTGGCGATCCTTTTGGGCCTGCTGCTTCCCACCTCGGGTTCGGTCACCGTGTTTGGCGAGGACATGCTGCGCCACCGCTATCGGGTGCTGTCGCGGATGAATTTTTCCTCTCCCTATGTCGATCTTCCGAAACGCCTGAGCGTCCGCGAGAACCTCGTCGTCTACGCGCATTTTTACGGGGTTTCCGAAATCCGGCGGCGGATCGCCGAGATCGTCGGCGAACTCGAGCTCGAGCCTTTCATCGACCGACCCTTCGGCGCCCTTTCGGCCGGTCAGGCGACCCGCGTCTCGCTCGCCAAGGCCCTGATCAACAAACCGGCGCTTTTGCTCCTGGACGAGCCCACCGCGTCGCTCGATCCCGAGACCGCCGAGTGGGTTCGCGCCTATCTCGAGGCCTACCGCACGCGCCAGCGCGCGACCATCGTGCTCGCGTCGCACAACATGGCCGAGGTGGAACGGCTCTCGGACGACGTGATCATGCTGCGCGCGGGGCGAATCGTTGAACGTGGCGCCCCGCCGGCGCTGATCGCACGGTACGGACGCGAGACGCTGGAAGAGGTGTTTCTCGACATCGCCCGCGCCGGCACGCCCCGAGATCGCCTCCATGCGGACCGCGACGAGGCGGCGCAATGACGTACCCCGCCGGTCCGCGCGCCGGGAGCCCGCGGAGCCGTTCCCCGGCCGCGCTCGCGTGGACGCGCATCGTCGGCATGATGCTGCGCCACATCTACGTGCTGCGAAGGTCCTGGCCGCGGCTCCTGGAGCTCGCCTATTGGCCCACCATGCAGATGATCCTCTGGGGGTTCATCACGGTCTTCTTCGTCGAACACAGCTCCTGGGTGGCCCGGGCCGCCGGGGTGCTGGTGAGCGCGGTTCTACTGTGGGACGTGCTCTTTCGGGGCAACCTCGCGCTGTCGCTTTCGTTCCTCGAGGAGATC
>JAKZXM010000036.1:0-18836 GCA_047514975.1 Rhodospirillales bacterium | reverse complement strand
GGTGATTTCATAGGCTCACTGGTATTATATCCAATTCAGAGCCCCGACGCACCTATCTCCATGAGACATCCGCCTCAGGCCCGGATCAGATATCTCTCGACCGCCTCGGGGTTCAGCTCGACGCCGAGGCCCGGGGCCTCGGGCAGGTCCATGCGGCCGTCCACGATCTCGGGCTCGGGCGCGACCAGCTCGCGGCGCAGCGGCGAATCGAAGAGCTCGGGCGAAAGGTGCTCGAAGAGTGGTGCGGCGGGGCAGGCGGCCTGGAAATGGCGCCCGCAGGCGGCCGTTATGCCGGTCTTCCAGCCGTGCGGAACGACCTGCACGCCGTAGAGCTCGGCCATCTCCGCGATGCGCCGGATCTCGGTGAAGCCGCCGCAGCGGTTGATGTCCGGCTGGACGATGGACACCTGCCCGACCTCGATCCATTCGCGGATCTCCCAGCGGGTGGCGGCGTGCTCGGCGCCGCAGATCCGGATCGGGCTGTGCCGGGCCAGGCGGGCGTGGCCGTGCAGGTCGTCGTGCTGCAGCGTCGCCTCGGCGAAATAGATGTCGCAGTCGGCGATCCGGTCGAGCACCCACCGGGCGTCGTGCCAGTCGCGCCAGCGGTAGCCGAAGTCGAGCGCCATGGTGATCCCGTCGCCGAGCATCCGGCGGCCCTCGTGGATCAGCCCCACAAGCTCGCGGTCCGTGACCAGGTCCTCGAACAGGACCTCCATCTTGACCGCGCGGAAACCGAGACCCAGCGCGCGGGTGAAGAGTCGCCCAATCTCGTCCATCACCTCGCCGATCGCGCGGCCCTGCGGCAGGCTCGGGAAGATCGTCGCGTAGGGGGTCAGCGACCGCCGCCGCGCGCCGCCCAGCAGCTTGTAGATGGGCAGGCCGAGCTGCTTGCCCGCCAGGTCGTGGAGCGCGATGTCGATGGCGGAGAGCGCGTGGATACCGAGACCCCGCCGGCCGGGGTACAGGGTCGCCTCGTAGAGCCGCTCCCAGATCGCCACGGTTTCCACCGGATCGGCGCCGATCAGGTTCGGGCGCGTGCCCTGGCTCCATTGGTGCGAGGTCGGCATCTCGATGAAGGCCTTGACCACCGCGGGCGGTGCATCGCATTCGCCGATGCCGACGCGGCCGTCTTCGTCGGTGATGCGGACCACCACGGTGTCGTTCGACCCGTCGAGGTCGCCGCTGCGGTCGACGGCCGTCGAGAGCGGCAGGACCTCGATGTCCGCGATTGCCGGCATCCCGCTTCCTCCTCGTGACGCAAGGTCAGTCGTCGGCCTGGTTTCCTGCCCGCGCCAATATTCCGAAATCGCGGACAGGAGACCACGATACCGTACCATGAGGGAAGGACCGAGTAGAACCGGCGATCCGGGAAGCGGCCTCGCCGTGGACGAGTCATTCCAGCGAGCCGATGAAGACGTTCATCGGATCGCTGGCAAGCGCGACCGCGCGCCCGTGAGCTGAGCGAGGAAAGCCCCAATGCGTATATGGGCCGGACGGATGCCCGCGCCCGGCGCTTGAGGGTCAAAAAAAGAGGCGAGCCCGCTCATGGGCTCGCAAGTCAGTTCACCCGGAAACGGGTCAGCGCCTCGGGATCGAGGTTTACGCCCAGCCCGGGACCGGTCGGCACCGTCACCATGCCGTCCTTGTCGATCGGGAATCGCTCGCGCGTGAGGGTCCAGCGCAAGGGCGACTCGCTCGTCGAATACTCCAGCGGCTCGTCGGCCCAATGCTGTGCCAGGAAGGCGAGGTTGGCGGCGATCGTGATGTTGGACTTGTAGCCATGCGTGACGACGCGCTTGCCGAGCCCGCGGGCCATCTCGCTCACGCGCATCAGCTCGGTCAGGCCGCCCACCATGGTGACGTCGGGCTGGGCTATGTCGATCCGGCCGACCGCGAACATCTGCGCGTACTCGAAGCGCGTCGTGAGGCCGATATCGCCGCCGCCGATCGGCACGCCGAAACCCTGGAACCGCGCGTGACCCTCGAGATCGTCCAGCGGGAGCGGGGCCTCGACCCAGTCGAAACCGAATTCGCGGAAGAGCGGCATGAGCGGCAGGCCCTCCTCGGCTGTGCTCCATGCCGTGGCCGCGTCCACCATCAGGCGGACCTCCGGGCCGACATGCTCCCGGGCGGCGCGGATGAGCGCGGCGGTCTTGTCGAGGTCGTCGCGCCAAAAGGGGTCGGCGACGATCTTGATGGCGCGCAGCCCGAGCTCCAGGCCGCGGTCGATGTTGCGCCGGACCTCGCCGGGGGTCTCGCCCAGCGGATACACCGTGCCGTAGGCGAGAACACGGTCGCGCCGCCGTCCACCCAGCACCTCCGCCAGCGGCTGACCCCGGGTCTTGCCGCGAATGTCCCAGAGCGCGATATCGACCGCGCTGATGGCGTGGATGACCGCGCCGCGGCGGCCATGGTAGCTGGTCGCGTCGTACATGCTGTCCCAGAGAGCCTCTACGTCGCTCGGATCCTGGCCGATCAGGACCTCGCGCAGGCCCATTGCATGGGAATGCGAGCGCGGCGCCTCGACGATCGCCCGGATGACCGATGGGACGCTGTCCACTTCGGCGAGGCCCGTTACGCCCTCGTCGGTGTGCACGAGAACCACGCAGTCGTCGTAGGAGCCGTCGAAGGTCATGCCAGTCCAGCCCGGCACCCGCAGCTCGATGACCTCGATGTCGGCGATCTTCATGTCCGCCCCCGGCGCTTCGCACGAAACCTACCTCCGGCGCCTCACGCGGCAACATAACAGTGCCAAATACCGGACGATAGTGCACAATACCGGAACAGGGCGCAGCAGGGAGACCGCGACCCCATGGCAGGTCATGCAGGGACCAGGACGCCCGCACGCCCCGGCGACGAGGGAACGGCGGGATCGCGCAGCGTTCGCCGCGCGCTGGAGATCTTCGAGCTGATGCTGCAGCGGGGGGCGCCGCTGCCCGTCGCGGAGATCGTGCGGACCCTCGCTATTCCGAAGTCGAGCGCCTACGAGCTGGTCCGCACGCTGGCCGAGAACGGCTATCTCGAGCCCAGTCCTTCCTCCGGCGGCTATGGGCTGGGCCGCAAGCTCTACGAGCTGGGCATGGCCTACCGCAGCCAGGTCGACCTGTTGAAGGAAGGCGGGCGCGTGGTGGAGGAGCTGTGCAAGACGACGGGCGAGAGCGTGCAGCTTTCGGTCCTCGAGGACAACATAATGCTGGTCCTGCTCAAGGAGGAGAGCCCGCAGCCGATCCGCATCATCTCCAGGATCGGCTCGCGCGTGCCGGTGAACTGGGCCGCTGCCGCCCGGCTCCTCGTCTCCGACCAGGACGATGCCGCGTTGCGCGCGACCCTGGCCGAGCACATCGTGCCCTCGCCGACGTGCACGGCGAGCATGGACATCGACGAGCTGATCGCCCAGATCCGCCGGTTCCGCGCGCAAGGCTACGGCTTCGAGCTGGGCGAGGCCAACGCGCACGCCGGCTGCGTGGCGGCCCCCGTGACCGACGGGTCGGGGAAGTGCGTGGCGGCGATCAGCGTCGTTGCCCCGGAACAGCGCCTGCGGGAGGAGAACCGCAGCTTCCTGATCGAGGCGACCAAGGATGCCGCCCGGAGGCTCTCCCTGCGCCTGGGCGCGCCTTAGAGTCCGTCCGGAGACTTTATGAAGGATTACAGAGTTTTCGGAGCATGAGGCGGATGGAAGCGAGCTTGAGGAACGCGAGCGCGTTTCGGGTGAGGTTTTCCCAGTCTTTGGCCAATCGGCAACAGCGGTTGAGCCAGGCGATCGTGCGTTCGACGATCCAACGCCTGGGCTGGACGACGAAGCCCTTGACCCGATCGGACCGTTTGACGATCTCGGTTTCGAGATGGGGCAGGATGCTGGCCAGCGCACCGTGAAAGATCGGCCCTTGATAGGCACTGTCGGCGAACAATTTCCTGAGAAAGGGAAACAAACCGAACAATGTCGCCAGCAGCTCGAGGCCGCCGTCGCGATCCTGAACGTCGGCGGCGGTGACGATGCCGTGCAGCAGCAAGCCTTGCGTATCGACCAGAACATGGCGCTTCTTGCCCTTGATCAGCTTGCCCGCATTGAAGCCGTGCGTGTCGATGCGAGCCCCCCTTTTTCAGCGCTTTTCACGCTCTGGCTGTCGACGATGCAGGCTGTGGGGCTCGCTTCGCGCTTGGCTTTCTCCCGACACTTGACGTAGAGCGCATGGTGGATGCGATCCAACGTGCCGTCCCAGTTCCACAGGCTGAAGTAATCATGCACGGTGCTTCTGGGCGGCAGGTCTTTGGGAAGATAGCGCCACTGGCAGCCGGTGCTGAGCAAGTACATCACGCCGTTGACCACCTCGCGGATGTTAACCCGCCGCTTGCCGCCGCCCCGCCTGGCCGGCGGAATAAGCGGCTCGATATGCGCCCATTCCGCAACGCTCAGATCGCTCGGATAGCGCAGCTTGTCGCGGTTGTAGCGGGGGCGGTTCTCGGCAGTCCACATGGGGCACCTCACGAAACGAATCGGTGCCAACCAGAGAATCATAACGATCCAGCCACTTCAAGCGGGTACCCCGGCTAACCGATTCCTCCGACTCACAATGTCTCCGGACGGACACTTAGGCCACACCAACGGTTTCGGCATGAATCCGGGCGAGGCCCGAAAGCAGATCGGCCTCGGTGACGGCGCCGCGCAGGTGACGTTCCATCAGGTCCCCCGCCGCGCGCTGGAAGGCCAGGTAACCGGCATGGCGGGGGCGGATCCAGGTGGCCTCGATCGTCGCGCGGGTGTCGCGGTAGAAGCCGTGGAACCGGCGGTTCGCTTCCTCGTCGTCCCAGGCCTCGCGCCGGGCCGGCTGGCCGTGGTGCGCGGTGAAATCGATCTGCGCCTCGGCGCCCGTCAGGAAGGCGGCATAGCTCTTCGCGGCTTCGGGGTGTTCGCAGCCGGCGGAGATGCCGAGCCCGGCGCCGCCCAGCGTCGAGCCGGCGCAATAGGGTTCGCGGGGGCCCGTGAAGTCGCTGTAGGCGAGGCGGTGCTCGTTGTCGGCCTCGGCATAGGTGGCGAAGCAGTAGACCGCGGGGCAGAAGACCAGGTCGTCGCGCCGGGCCATGGCGTCCTGGACGGCGATGCTGTTCCAGTCGAAGACCTCCGGCGGCGAGAGCGCGATCAGGCGGCGCAGGGCGTCCAGGGCCGCGCGCGCCGTATCCGGGTCCACGAAGCCGTCGTTGGCCGGCGCGCCGCAGGGCCGCCCGAGGTTGGCCGAGAGCGAAAAGAAGGTCATGAGGCTGTGCACCCCGGAAAGCGCAATCGCCAGGCGCAGGCCCGACCGCGCGGCCCGTTCGCCCAGATCGAGCACCTCCTGCCAGCTTCGCGGCACGTCGCCGCTGGCCCGCGCCAAAAGGTCGGGGCGGTAGGCCGCCGTCTGGCAGGCGGCGTCCAGGGGCAGGGCCCAGAGGCGCCCCTCGTAGCGATAGCTTTCGAGCGACGGCCCGACGAAGGCTCGTTCGAAGAATCCGTCGGCCAGCGCGTCGAGGGGCGCGAGGCAGGCCGTGCGCGCGATCTCGCCGCAGAAGGGGTGGTCGAGGACGATCAGGTCGTAGGTGGCCGCCAACTCTTCGACGGGCTGAAACTCGAAGCCCGAAAGCGGCCGCGCCTCCCAGGCGATCTCGATCTCGGGCCGGAGGCGGCGGAAGGCCGGCACGCCGGCCTCCAGCGGGTCGACCGCCCGCCGGTGCCGCCAGGTGATGCCGCGGAGGATGATCTTGCTCATGGCGTCGCCTCGGAGCCGTTCGACCCTGCGGAGCGTGACCTTATACCACCGGCCATCGAAGATGACCGCTGGGCGTTCCAGTGCCACGCAGGCTTTGCTCTCTTCGTTCACGCGCGCGCTTGCCAAAGGACCATGAGGCAAGCTCAAGGCCCTTTGGTATCACGCCGCCTGACCGATCTGGCGCAGAGTGCTCAGATAACGGTCGAACTCGGCATCGAAGCGCTCGGCCGGGGCGGAGATACCGATCGCGAAGGTCGCGCCCACGCCGCTTCGCCCGACCGGCACGGCGAGGCAGCACAGGCCGAGCGCGAATTCCTCCCGGTCGATGGAGAAGCCGTCTTCCGAGATGCGCGACAACTCCGCCACCAGAGAATCGCGATCGACGAGGGTCTTCGCCGTGCGCCGCTCCATGGCATGGGTCGCGAAGTAATCCTCGCGGACCTCCGGCGCGGCATGGGCGAGCAGCAGCTTCCCGGTCGCGCGTGCGTGGGCGTAGCGATAGTAGCCTTGCGGGACCGACATGGCCTGGATGGCGTTGCTGCCGGGCGCGGAGACCAGGTTGACGATCTCGCCGTCCCGCCAGCCGACGGCATAGGCGGTCTCGCCGGTCTCCGCCGCGACCTGGCGGACCAGAGGGGCCAGGTGTTCGGGCGGCGCCGATTGGCGCGAAAAGGCGTCGGCCAGGGTCGCGACCTCCAGCCCCGGCACATAGCGGTTCTCTTGATTGCGCGTCAGCATCCCGCAGCCGACGAGGGTATGGAGCAGATGGTAGGTCCCCTGCCGGCCGAGCCCGAGCTGGGCGGCGATCTCCATCGCCCGCAGTCCGCCGGGGCTTTCCGCGACGGCGAGGAGAATGGCGACCGCGCGCGCCACGGACCGTACCCTGGGTTGGGCGGTCGCGCGCGCGCCCTCGGCGGGGCGGGGGGTGGAAGTCCTGGGTCGGGGCACGCGCTTACTCCGAGCTGGTTCGTCGCCTCGCACAGCGGACCCGGGCGTTTGCCGGTCATCGGCCACGAAACCCGGGACTCCTTGGTGAGGCAAGCTAGATGTATCATGATAAGATATCATTATCAAATATTGACACGCTATAAGGTCGGCGTTAGGTTTTGCGAGGGGAGTGATTGCTTGACTCCCTTGACGGGCCGTTGATACGGTTTGTACCAATATCTGAACTGGTTTCCGGTATTATCTGAACTGGTTTCCGGTATTTCGGAAAACCGGAACGAACAGCGGCGCGATAGCCGTGAGGAGGCCGGGACCGCCGCTCGCATCGGCATGCGGTTTCGTGAACGCAAAACAGGGAGGAAAACGATATGCGCAGACTGGCTTGGCTATCGGTGCTTCCGGTCGCCGCCCTGCTGGCGCTGGGAACCGCCGCGCCGGCGACCGCGGCCGAGGACGAATGCATCAAGATCGTCGGCTACGAGTGGAGCGGCGAGAAGCAGTCCATGGACCCCGCGGACGTGCACTCGGGAGACGACGCCTATCACATTTTCTCGGTCTACGACCGCTTGATGACCGTGGATTCCAACTTCAACCTCAAGCCGGAGCTCGCCGAATCGTGGGAAGCCTCGGAGGGCGGCAAGGTCTGGACGTTCCACCTTCGCAAGGGCGTCAAGTTCCATGACGGCAGCGATCTCGATTCCGGTGACGTGGTCCATACGTTCCGCCGGATCCTCGATCCCGAGCTGGCGTCCGGCGGCAAGCCTCTGCTGAGCTTCGTCAAGGCCGAGGGCATCGTGGCGGTCGACAAGCACACCGTGCAGTTCCGTATGGATGAGCCGGTGGTCGAGCTGCCGCTGCTGATCACCAACAAGTTCACCAACATCGTGCGCGAGGGCGACACGCACGACAGTCTGCGTCTCAACGGCGTGGGGACCGGGCCGTTCAAGCAGGAGATCTTCGAGCCCAACGGGCCGGTGCGCCTGCTGCGCCGCAACGACGACTGGTGGGGCGGCGACGTGAAGCCGGCGTGTCTCAGGATTACCGTGATCCAGGAGCCCGTGGCCTCGGTCGCGGCCATCAAGTCGGGTGACGTGGACGTGCTGCTGAACGTCGATCCCTCGACGGTCCCGGCCGTGAAGGACGATCCCAACGTCCAGCTCGTCACCACCGCCGCGTCGAATTCCATGACCCTTTCCATGTGGTCGGACACCCCGCCGTTCGACGACAAGAGGGTGCGCGATGCGATGAAGCTAGTCGTGGACCGCCAGGGGATGGTCAACACGGTCCTGCTGGGCTTCGGCGAGATCGGCAACGACAACCCGGTGCCGCTCGGATCGGCCGCGGCCTACCAAACGACCGCGCTGGAGCGGGACGTCGAAAAAGCCAAGCAGCTGCTCGCGGAGGCGGGCTACGGGGACGGCCTGGAGATCGACCTCTACACCGGCGAGGGGGTCCCGGGCATGGTCAAGATGGCCCAGGTCTATGCGCAAATGGCGGCCGAGGCCGGTATCAAGGTCAACGTGGTCGTCACCCCGGCCGAAAGCTATTGGGACGACGTCTGGCTCAAGTATTCCTTCGTCAACTCCGCCTGGTCGATGCGCGCACCGGCCACGGGGCTGGCGATCGCCTATACCAAGGACGCCAAGTGGAACGAGACCCACTGGTTCCGGGACGACTACGACGCGCTCTTGAACACGGCGGCGGTGACGGTCGACAACGGCGAGAGGCTCGAGCTTTACAAGCAGGCCCAGAAGCTGTTGGCCGAGGAGGGCGGCTTGATCATCCCGATGTTCATCCACCAGGTATCGGCCACGCGGACCGGTTGCTCGGGCTTCGTTCCGCATGTCAACAACCAGTACCTGGACTTCGAGAACATCGAATGCCAGTAGCCCGCTAGTCATGGGGCACGGCCGGGCGCCTCGGAGGGGACGTTCGGCCGGCTTCTTGCTATGTGGCTTCGGCCGGCCGGTGCCGGGCGCCCGCGCGTTCTTTGAGTGAGAGGTTTGCATGCTGCGCCTCGTCGTGGCCCGCGTCTTCACCGCGGCCCTGACCCTTCTGCTGGTCTCGGCCGTGATCTTCGGGATGATCGAGGTCCTGCCCGGTGACGTGGCCTCGCGCATTCTCGGCCGCAGCGCGACGCCGGAAAGCCTGGCGATGCTCCGCGGCCAGCTCAACCTCGACGCGCCGGCGGTGGAACGTTATCTCGGCTGGCTGGCCGGCATTGTCCGGGGCGACTTCGGCCTGGCGCTGACCAGCAAGCGCCCCATCGTCGATATCCTGGCGCCACGTATCTTCAACACCCTCATCCTCTCGGGCGTCGCGTTCCTGCTTTACCTGCCGCTGGCGCTGATCCCGGCGATGGTGCAGGCGGTCAACCGGGACCGCGCGGTCGATCACGGGCTTTCCACCATCACCCTGGTCCTGCTGTCCACGCCCGATTTCCTGCTGGCCACCCTGTTGCTGATCGGCTTCGTCATTTACATACCCATATTGCCGGCCACCTCGCTGGTGGAGGCGACGACAACGTTCGCGGGCTGGGCGCGCGCGCTGGTGCTGCCGTCGGTGACGCTGGCCATCGTCATGGCCGTCTATGCGGTGCGCATGTTGCGCGACAACCTGATCGAGGTGCTGGAAGCCGAATACATCCGCATGGCGGAACTGAAGGGCCTTTCGAGGCGCACGGTGCTGCTGCGCCACGCCTTGCCGAACGCGCTGGTTCCCACGCTGAACGTCACGGCGCTCAACCTGGGCTATCTCATCGGCGGCGTCGTAATCGTGGAGAAGGTCTTTTCCTATCCCGGCTTCGGCGGCCTGCTGGTGGACTCGCTTCAGCTGCGCGACATACCCCTGATCGAGGCGACCGTGTTGATCGCCGCCGCCGTTTACATCGGCGCGAACCTCGTCGCCGATGTCGGCGCCATCGTGCTCAACCCGCGCCTGAGGAAGGGCTGAGCGATGAGCGTGCAATCGGTCGAGGTCGCCGCCCGCTCGCCGCTCCGGCGTCTCTGGCGTCTCTGGTGGACGACGCCCCGCAGCTTCCGGATCGGCTCGATCATCCTGCTCCTGCACGCGATCGTGGCCGCGAGCGGGCCGTTCTGGGCGCCCTATGGCCTGGCGCAGCTCGGCGCCGGCTTCCCGCTCGAGGGCATGAGCTGGGCACATCCCTTCGGTGTCGACCAGCTCAGCCGCGACGTATTCAGCCGCGTCGTCCACGGCGGCCACACCGTCATCCTGCTCTCGCTGTCGGGCACCGCGCTCGGTTTCGTCGTCGGCTCGGCGACCGGCTTGCTGTCCGCCTATCTCGGAGGCTGGCCCGACGAGATCCTGCAACGGCTGCTCGAGGCCTTGATCTCGATTCCCTTCCTGGTCCTGGCGCTCATCGCCATCGCCGCCGCGGGGCCGAAGCTGTCCGGCGAGCCGGTGCTCATCGTCCTGGTCGTGGCGCTGGTCTACATGCCCAGGATCGCCCGCATGGCACGCGCCGCCGCGCTCGACGTCATCATGCGCGACTTCGTGACCATCGCGCGCCTGCGCGGCGAGCGCGCCGTGTCGGTGGTGTGGCGCGAGCTGCTTCCCAACACGACGGGGACGCTGTTCGTCGAGTTCGCGCTGCGCGCGGGCTATGCGCCGGTCTTGATCGGCTCGCTCGGGTTCCTCGGCTTCGGCCTGCGGCCGCCGACGCCCGAATGGGGCTTGATGATCAGCGAGAACCGGTCGCTGATCCTGACCACGCCGATCACCGTGATCGGCCCGGGCCTGGCCCTCGCTTCCATGGTGGTCGGCCTCAACCTGTTCACCGAGGGTCTGGCCCGCATCCTGGGCCGTACCACCCAGCTGGCCGAGCGATGAGCGGGCAGCAGACCCGAAGCGACGGGCCGGTCGCCGAGGTGCGGGGGCTGAGCTTCGCCTACCGCCACGGCGACGGCTGGCTGCCGGTCCTCGACGAGGTCACGTTCTCGATCGAGAGGGGCGAGGCCTTCGGGCTCGTCGGCGAATCCGGTTGCGGCAAGTCCACCCTGGCCTATACGCTGCTGGGCTACCGGGCCCGCAACAGCCGGATCCTGGCCGGCGAGGTGCTGGTCCGCGGCCGGAACGTGCTGGCCATGAGCCGCGAGGAGCTCGACGCGCTGCGCGGCCGGCGGGTCAGCCTCGTGCCGCAGAACCCGACCATGGCGCTCAGCCCCCACATGCGCGTCGCCCGGCAGATCGCCGAGGTGCTGTTGCGCCACGGTGTCGCAGGGGAAAGAGACGAAGCCCTGGACCGCGCGACCGAGCTGCTTCGTCTGGTCGGCCTGCCCACGCCCGAGACCTTCGGGCGGCGCTACCCGCACCAGCTCTCCGGCGGGCAGCAGCAACGGATCTGCATCGCCATGGCGCTGGCCTGCGACCCCGACCTCGTCGTCCTCGACGAGCCCACGACCGGCCTCGACGTGACCACGCAGGAGCAGGTCGTCCGCCTGCTGCTCTCCCTCAGGGAGCGTCTGGGCATGTCGATGCTCTACGTGACCCACGATCTGGGGTTGCTCAGCGAGATCGCCGACCGGGTGGGCGTCATGTACGCCGGCCATATGGTCGAGATCGCGCCCACCGCCGAGCTCTACCGCCATCCGCGCCACCCCTACACGCGCGGCCTGATCGCCTCGATCCCGCGCATCGACCAGACGGAGCAAGCAACGGGCCGGCCCCTGCGCGGCCTCTTGCGGCGCGACGAGCTGCCGGCCGGCTGTCCCTTCTTCCCGCGCTGCGATGTTTCGGAGCCAGGGTGTGCCGGCAACCGGCAGGTCCTGTCGCCGGTCACGCCCGACCACGCGGTCGCCTGCCAGCGCTGGCAGGCCCTGGCGGCGCCGAGCCCGGTCGACGATCTCGCCGAGGAGGAGGCCGAGGCGGCCCCGGCGGCCTCGGGCGCCGTCCTCGCTCTCGAGGGCGTGTCGCTCGCCTACGGCCACGGGGCCACCTGGTTCGGCGGGGTCTTCGCGCCGCCCGTCCAGCCGGTCGTCACCGACGTGAGCTTCGAGATCCAGGAAAGCGAGTGTTTCGCCCTGGTCGGGGAATCCGGCAGCGGCAAGTCGACCATCGCCCGCGCCGTCAGCGGGCTGCTGGAACCCGTGGAAGGACGCATCCTCTTCGAGGGGCGGCCCATCGGGGGGCCCGTGCACCGACGCAGCCGCGAGGCGCGCCGCAAGATCCAGTACATCTTCCAGAACCCCGACGACTCGCTCAACCCGCGCACGCGCATCGGCGCCATCCTGTCGCGTCCGCTCGAGATCTTTTTCCGCCCGGACCGCGCCGAGCGGCGCGAGGCGGTGGCCCGCGCCCTGCAGGAGGTACGGCTCGAAGCGGGCTTTGCCCGGCGCTACCCCGACCAGCTATCGGGCGGCGAGCGCCAGCGCGTCGCCATCGCCCGCGCGCTGATCGCCGATCCCGTGCTGTTGCTGTGCGACGAGGTGCTCTCGGCGCTCGACGTTTCGGTGCAGTCCAACATCCTCGAGCTCTTCAAGCGCCTGCGCCGCGAGACCCGGGTGGCCATGCTGTTCATCTCGCACGATCTGGCCGTCGTCCGCTCGCTGGCCGACCGGGTGGCCGTGCTGTTCCACGGGCACCTCTGCGAGGTGGGCGGGGTCGACGAAATCTTCGCCCCGCCGTTCCATCCCTATACCTACAGCCTGTTGATGGCGGTGCCGGGCGTCCAGCGCGGGCCCAGGCGCGAGGCGGAGACGGAGGTCCCGCCCGCGCCGCAGGAGGGCCGGGGCTGCCCCTTCGCCGGGCGCTGCCCCTGGCAGCTCGGGACGCTCTGCGAGGACACCCCGCCGCCGTGGCGCGAGGCCGGGCGGACCTTACGCATCCGTTGCCACATAACCATCGACGACCTGATCGACCGGGCGCAATGGCCGGCCGCGCCGGCCGCGCCGGCCGCGCCGGACCCGGAGGTATCGCCGGCATCCCTTGGAGGACTGGACCCATGAAGATCACCGATATCGAGTGCTTCGTCCTTCTGGTCCCCGATTACCGGACCGACGCCTGCAGTTCGGCGCAGGACGACCTGGTCGTGAAGATCCATACCGACGAGGGGCTGTTCGGCGTGGGCGAGACCGACACCAACCCCTGGGTCGCGCGCGCCATGATCGAGGCGCCCGGCACCCACTGTATGGGCCTCGGCCTCAAGGAAATGCTGCTGGGCGCCGACCCGCGCGATGTCGAGGGGCTGTGGGAGAAGATGTACGAGGGCTCGGCCATGACCGGGCGCCGCGGGCTCGGCATCTGCGCGATCGGCGCCCTGGACATGGCGCTCTGGGACCTGCGCGGCAAGATCGAGAACCAGCCGACCTGGCGCCTGCTGGGCGGCGCGGCGCGCCAGGCGGTCACGCCCTACGCCTCGCTGCTTCCCGACGGCGATACCCTGAGCGAATACACCGACAGCCTCATCGGACGCGCCGTGGGTGCGCGCGACCTGGGTTTCCAGGCGGCCAAGCTGGAGGTCTGCATCAAGGGGCCCTACTCCCACCACGGCATCCAGATCGACGACGACGCCGCGATCGCGCGGATCGTCAGGGACTGCCGCGAGGCCGTGGGGCCGGACATGACGCTGATGGTGGACGTGGCCTACTGCTGGCCGGACTGGAAGACGGCGCTGCGTGCCATATCTCTCTTCGAGGACTGCGACATCTTTTTCGTGGAGACGCCCCTGCCCAGCGACGACATCGAAGGCTACGCCAAGCTCTGCGCGGCCTCGTCCATGCGCATCGCGGCCGGCGAATGGCTCAACACCCGCTACGAGTTCCGCGAATACATGGACCGCGACGCGCTCGACGTGGTCCAGCCCGACGTCGGCCGGGTCGGCGGCCTCACCGAGGCCCGCCGGGTGGCCGAAGCCGCGCGCGACCGGGGCCTGGTGGTCGTGCCGCACTGCTGGAAATCCGGCATCGGGATCGCCGCCTCGATGCACCTGGCCGCGGTATCCCCGAGCTGCACCTTCATCGAGTACCTGCCCGTCGAGCTGGCGGATTCGCGGCTTCGCCAGGAGTTGGTCCTCGACGAGTATCCGGTCGACGGCGGACGCCTGGCCCTGCCGGACCGGCCGGGGTTGGGCGTCACCCTGAACGACGAGGCCATCGCGGCCTTTCGCGTGGACTGATCGGGGGACGCGACCATGGCCCGTTTCGACCGACCCGTCCTCGTGACCGGTGCCGCCGGGTGCATCGGGGCCTGGGTCATCGCGCGGCTGCTCGCCGAAGGCAGCCCGGTGGTCGCCTTCGATCTCTCCGGCGAGCGCCGCCGGCTCGGACTCCTGGTCGAAGAGGCCGAGGCGGCCCGTGTGCCCTGGCACCAGGGCGACATCGGCGATCCGGAGGCCCTGGAAGCCGTCGTGGCCGAGCACGGGGTCGGCACGATCCTCCACCTGGCCGCGCTCCAGGTGCCGTTCTGCAAGGCCGACCCGATGGGCGGCGCCCTGACCAACGTGGTCGGCCAGGTCAACGTCCTGGAGGCGGCGCGCCGGCACGCCATCGGTCGGGTGGTCTACGCCAGCTCCATCGCCGCCTTGTCGCCGGCCGGCGAGCCGGGCCCGTCGACCCTCTACGGCGTGTACAAGGCGGCCGACGAAGGCATAGCCCGGATTTACTGGCGGGACTGGTCGGTGCCCAGCGTGGGCCTGCGCCCGCACACGGTCTATGGCGAGGGCCGCGACCAGGGCCTGACCTCGGCGCCCACCAAGGCGATGCTGGCCGCCGCCGCCGGCCGTCCCTTCACGATCCCCTTCGGCGGACGGATCCAGTTCGAGTACGCCGGCGACGTATCCGAGATCATCCTGCGCTGCGCGGCGGCGGACGTGGCCGGGGCGGAGGTCTTCAATATCGGTGGCCCGGCCGTCGCGGTGGAGGAGATCGTCGGCGCCATCGCGCGCGTCGTGGACGGGGCCGAGATCGGCTGTGAGGGCGACCCCTTGCCCTTCCCCAGCGACGGGGACGCCGCTCCGCTGGCCGGGTTCATCGGCGCGCTGCCCGAGACGCCATTGGAGGACGGGGTCGCCAGGACGGTCGCGGCCTTCCGCGACCTGCTGGCGCGCGGGCTGGTCTCGCCCGAGGCCTGAGCGAAGCGGTCCGGAACGGCGGTGGGAGGTTCATGATGGCCGATGGGAACGCCCTGGCTGGGCGCCGCGTGCTCATCACCGGCTCGGGAACCGGGATCGGCGCGGTCACGGCGCGCGCGGTCGTCGCGCGCGGCGGCCGCGTCGCCGTCTTCGACCTGGACGCGGAGCGGGCCGCCGAGACCGCCCGCGACCTCGGACATGAGCAGGCCCTGTCCGCGGGCGGCGACGTCACCGACCCGGACGCCATCGAGGCCGTTCTGGACGCCATGACGGGGGCCTGGGGCGGGATCGACGACCTGGTGAATAACGCCGGCATTTACGATCACGGCCCGCTGCTGGAGCTCTCGGCGGCGCGGTGGCAGCGGGTCCTCGACGTCAACCTGATGGCGCCGATCGCCATCTCGAACGCCGCCGTGCGGCGCATGGGCGCGGGCGGGTCGATCGTCAACGTCTCCTCCGTGCTGGGCCAGGTCGCGGCGCCCGGGCGCGGGCCCTACTGCGTCTCCAAGGCAGCGCTGATCAGCCTGACCAGGATGCAGGCGGTCGAATGGGCGGAGCGCGAGATCCGGGTCAACGCGATCGCGCCCGGCTACATCATGACCGAGACCACGCGGGCGCTCGCCGAATCCGGCGGCTTCGACACGGCCGAAATCTGCCGCCGGACGCCGCTCGGCCGCTTCGGCACCGAGGAGGAGGCCGCCGAGGGCATCTGTTTCCTGCTGGACCCGGCGCGGGCCGGCTATGTGACCGGCCACGTCCTGGAGGTCAACGGCGGTTGGACCGCATACGGCTTCGTATGACCGGCCGCGCGCGAAGGGAGTGATGCGATGATCACGGGCTTCAACCACACCAGCTTCACCGTCGGCGATCTGGACCGGGCGGTCCGCTTCTGGACCGACGCCCTGGGCTTCGAGGCCGCCTCGGTCTCGGAGCGCCACGGCGACTGGCAGGGGCAGGTGACCGGCGTGCCCGGCGCGAGGCTCCGGGTCGCGCACCTCTATGGCTACGGCCATCACATGGAATTCATCCAGTATCTCGAGGGTGCGGGCGCGGCCCCCGCGCTGGGTCCCAACATGCCCGGCGTGGCGCACGTCTGCCTCGAGGTCGAGGACATCCACGAGACCACGAAGACGCTCTTCGCGCAGGGCGCCACCCCACAGGGCGAAATGATCAAGGTGGACGAGGGCGCGGAGCCGGGAAGCTGGGCCGGCTACATCCGCGATCCGAGCGGTATCGTGATCGAGCTGCTGGAGTTGCCGAAGCCCCGCTAGGGGCGGCGAGCCAAGGAGAGTGAGGGTCATGTCATGATCGAAGACAGACGCGAGGCGGGCGCATACTCGCCCAGGGTGGAGGCCCTCGATGACGAGGATCTCGTCGGCCTCTACGCCACCATGGTGCGGATCCGCGAGTTCGAGGAGCAGGTCCACCGCAGCTTCCTGGCCGGCCTGGTACACGGCACGACCCATCTGTGCCAGGGCCACGAGGCGGTGTCCGCCGGGGCGGCGAGGGCGCTCAGGGAGGACGACTACGTCTCCTATACCTATCGCGGGCACGGCCATTGCATCGCCCGGGGCATGCCGCCCGCCGCCGCCTTCGCCGAGCTGTTCGGCCGGGCGACCGGCGCCAGCCGGGGACTCGGCGGCTCGATGCACATGACCGACGTGGGGCGCGGGCTCATCGGGTCGTTCGGCATCGTCGGCGCGGGGCTGCCGCTCGCCGTGGGGGCGGGCCAGTCGGCGCAGCTGAGAGGCACGGGGCAGGTCTCGATGACCTTCTTCGGCGACGGCGCCACCAACATCGGCGCCTTTCACGAAGCCCTCAACCTGGCCGCGGTCTGGTCCCTGCCGGTGATCTTCGTCTGCGAGAACAACCTCTACGGCGAATACACCCGCATCGAGCATACGACGCCCTTCGAGGACCTGGCGCGCCGCGCGGACGCTTACGACATGCCGGGCGTCATCGTCGACGGCAACGACGTGCTGGCGGTCTACGACACGGTCGCCGAGGCGGTGGACCGCGCCCGCGAGGGTGGCGGCCCGGCCCTGGTCGAGTGCAAGACCTATCGCCAGCGCGGCCATTCGCGCACCGATCCGGGCAAATACCGGAGCCCCGACGAGGTCGAGGCCTGGCTCGCGCGCGACCCCCTCAAGCTGTTTCGGGACGTGCTCCTGGCCAGGGGCGTGATGTCGGAGCTGGCGGCCGAGGCCCTGGTCGAGGAGATCCGCGGCGAAATTTCCGCGACGGCCGGAGTGGCCAAGGAGGCTCCCTGGCCGGACGAGCAGACCGCAATCGACGCCACCTACGTTTAGAGGTCACCTACGCCTAAGAGGAGGGACCGAAACCCGGTCCGTGAGCGACCATGCAGGAACTGACCTATCGAGAAGCCATCAGGCTCGCGCTTGCCGAGGAAATGCGGCGCGACCCCGCGGTCCTCTTCATGGGCGAGGACGTCGCCGCCCCCGGCGGCATCTTCAAGATCACCGAGGGCCTGCTCGAGGAATTCGGGCCGGCGCGGGTGCGCGACACGCCGATCTCCGAGACGGCCTTCGTGGGGGCCGCGCTGGGCCTCGCGGTCACCGGCTACCGGCCGGTGGTCGAGCTCATGTTCTCCGACTTCCTCGGGGTCTGCTTCGACCAGATCATCAACTCGATCGCCAAGCACCGCTTCATGTCGGGCGGCGCCATGTCGGCGCCGCTGGTCATCCGCATGATCGGCGGCGGCGGCGTGCGCTTCGGGGCGCAACACTCGCAGACCGGCGAATCCTGGCTTCTGCCCTTTCCCGGGCTGAAGATCGTCGCCGGGTCGAGTCCGGCCGAGGCCCACGGCATGCTCAAGGCCGCGATCCGCGACGACAACCCGGTGGTGGTCATCGAGCACAAGGGGCTGCTCGGCGACAAGGGGCCGGTCCGTGAAGGCGACGACGGTCTCGCCGCACTCGACGGGCCGGCGGTCGTGCGGCCCGGGGACGCGGCCACCGTGGTGGCCAGCCTCGCGATGGTGCCGCGTGCCGTGGAGGCCGCGCGGCAACTGGCCGCGGACGGCGTCGAGGCCGAGGTCGTGGACTTGCGGGTCCTGCGCCCCCTGAACGTCGCGCCAATCGTGGAAAGCCTGGGCCGGACGGGCCGTCTCGTCCTGGTGGAGGAGCAGCACCGCCTGGGCGGCTGGGGCGCCCAGGTGATCGCCGAGGTGGTGGAGCAGGCTCCGGGCGTGCTTAAAGGACCGCCACGGCGCGTCACCCTGCCGGACCACCCCTTGCCCTTCAGCCCCGCCTTGGAGGACGCCGCGCGCCCGAGCGTGGAACGCATCGCCCAGGCCGTCCGGGACGTGCTCTCATAGGCTATATCGGTTCCACCGCACTTGCGGCGGGCGATCGAGCGCGGCGGCGCCGCGCCGACGGACGGAGGCAGATCGCGTGTACACCCTCTATAGCTGGCCGAACTCCTACTCGATGACCGCGCAGGTGGGGTTGGAGGAGCTGGGGCTGGACTACGAGCTGAAGTGGACCACGATCCACATCCCGCTCGACGAGAAGGACCCGGCGTTCGTCGCGGCGAACCCGAACGGCCGCGTGCCCACCTTGTTGACCCCGGATGGACCGATCTACGAGACCGCGGCGATCCTCGTCTACTTGGCCGAGCGGAACCCACGGGCCAGCCTCATGCCGGACATCTCCGACCCCAGGCGTGGACCCTTTTGGCAATGGCACTTCTATCTGATGAGCACGTTCCAGCCCGAGGAGCTGATCCAGGACGGCCCGCCCGACCTGCTGCCGGGCGGCGGTCAAGGCCGGGTCGATGAACCGCCTGGGCGGGATCTGGCGCGTGCTCGACGACGCGATGGCGGAAGGGCACTATCTCCTGGGCGACCTCTACACGACCTGCGACATCTCCTTCGCCATGCAGGCGCTATGGCGCGAGTGCCAGCCCCTGGACGGGCTCGAGGGCTACCCCAACGCCCGGCGTTGCCTCAAGACGGTCCTCGACCGGCCGGCGGTGCGCAGGGTCCTGGAAATCCACGAAGTCACGCACCTGGCCGATATCTGAGGGCCGCCCACGGTGTGGCC
>JAKZXM010000035.1:0-15949 GCA_047514975.1 Rhodospirillales bacterium | reverse complement strand
GCGCCCCTTCCATCGGCCGCCCTCGCCACGTCGCCAGCGCAACGCGGAATCGAGCGCCATCAGCGTATAGAGCGCGGCGCCCGCGGGCAGCGCCAGCCCTTGCAAAGCGGCGAGGGCGCCGCGGGCGGGACCCGCCGCGCGCACCAGGGCGACGAAAAGTTCGGCCACCTCGCGCCCGATATCGTCGCCCATGGCGGCGATCGCGACCGCATCCTTGCGATCCAGGAGAATTCGCAGCCGCGCCACCGCCGCATCGTTCAGGTCCAATTCGCGGGCGATCGCGGGCACCAGGGTGGGCAGTCCGAGGTCGACGGAAATTCCGGTCAGGCCCGCGGCCTCGAGCGCGCGTACGGCCATCACGATCACTTCCGCGTCGGCGGCGGGCTGGTCGGAGCCGATGAGCTCGGCACCGACCTGGGTGAACTGGCGGTCGGGCCGGAGTGCCGTGCCGCGCACCCTCAGGACCTCGCCCGCATAGGAAAGTCGAAGCGGCCTGGGCGCGTGCCGGAGCCGAGTCGTCGCGATGCGCGCGATCTGAAGGGTGATGTCGGGGCGCACCGCCATCATGCGTTGCGACACGGGGTCCATGAGACGGAAGGACTCCATCGCCATGGCCGCGCCGTCGCCTCTCAGCAAGCCGTCATCGAACTCGATCAATGGCGATTTGACACGCTCGTAGCCGTTTCCTGCGAAGCATTGCATGAGCGCGGCCACCGTTTGCTCCTCGAACTCGGCGTCCGGGGGGAGCACGTCGGAAGTGCCGGTGGGAAGCAGCGCCGTTTGATCGATGTCGCTCATGGTCGCAAGGCCGGGACGTTCGACGGGCGTCGACCGATACCCGTTCCAGCTACGGGGAAACGGGAACCCCGGTCTAGAAGAGGTCCATTTGCTCCTGGCGAACCGTCTCTCCCAGGCGCGAAATCATGCCCGGGACCATGGCTTGCGAGACCCGCCGAACGGCCGATATCGGCGACCGCCCAGGCTTGCCATAGCCGCTCGCCGCTCGATCGATCGTCGATCGAGAGGTCGATCCGGAAGTGACTCGGGGTCACGATGCCGGTTCCGCCTTCGCGGCCGCGGTTGAAGACGCCGCCAGAGGAGCTGTTGAAAAGATTGAGGCGCACGCGTTGCTGATCTCCGCCCACGCCCTCGCCGCGCGCCTCGAGCTCGATGACGGTTCGCCGACCGCGGTCCGCCCAGGCGCCGGCGGCCTCGCGGGTCTCGAAGGTGAGCACCAGCGGAGCGTCGACGGCCACCGTGTAACCGCGTTCCCGCAAGGCCGTCTCGAAAGCCTGCTTGAGCGCCAGATTCTCGTCGGAATCGTTGAGCGGCCGGACGTTGACGGACAGCTGTGCCGGCAAGGGATCGTACGCGACCGCGTTCAGGAGCCCTGTTGGAGCGTCTGCGCCCCCGCTCCTGAAAACAAGAACAGGCCCAAGCATGTGATAAGGATGCGGTACCGCTTCATGGCTTGACCTTCGCCGAGGGCGTCGGGGATACGGGGTCGCTTTCCAGATATTGGGTGGCGGCCGCTTCCGAGTCAACAAGACCCCGAAAATACCGCCCGGCGGCCCACCCTCGGAGAAAGGGCATGCGCCACCGCCATCTCGTCGGGCACGCCTAGAGCTTGGGATGGATCGGGGCCTTCGGTACGCTGCGGGTATCGAAGTCGAGGAACGCGATGAGCATCTGCGTTCCGAGAATGATGGGAAGTGCCGCGAGCACGACCGTTCCCGCGGTCGCCGGCACGCCCGTGACCACGCTCTCGCGCCATTCGAGTGCGCCGAAGATTATGCCGAACAGGAAGAGGAAGATTCCCAAAACGAGCTCGACCGAGGCGACGTTGAAGTCGCGAAGAAAGTAGGAATAGAAAACTCGCTTGGCCGTGTTCACGATGTGCCGGGCCGCGAAATTGAGCACCGCCTTGCGGATGTCGAGCGTGCTCTTCTCGTTGCCGTAGCGCGCCGTCATGGGCATCTCCGCGACCGTCGCGCGAAGGATGTTGAGGCGGAACAGCACATCGGATTCGAAGAAGAACCCGTTCGCGATCTTCTCGAACGGTAGCCGGGCGGCGACATTGGCGTGAATCGCGGTGAAGCCGTTGGTGGGGTCGAAGACGTTCCAATACCCGCTCGAGACCTTCGACGCGAACGACAGCAGAAGATTGCCCGCGATCCGCAAAACCGGCATCTGCCCGAGTCCTTGCAGGTCATGGAACCGATTGCCTTTGACGTAGTCGGCCTCGCCCTTGACGATGGGCTCGATGAGCTGCGGGATGAGCGCGGGGTCCATCTGCCCGTCGCCGTCGAGCTTGACGATGATGTCGGCGCCGACCTCGATGGCGCGTTCGTAACCCGTCATCGTGGCCCCGCCGACGCCGCGATTGCGGTCGTGGGTGACGACCCGGACGCGCTTGTCCGTGCAGGACTCGCGCGCAAGGGCGCCGGTGCCCTCGGGGCAGGCGTCGACGACGACGAATATGTGGCGGACATCGGCACCGATTCTGGCCAGGACATCGAGTATGTTGTCGGCTTCGCGGTAGCACGGAACGACCACCGCGACGGACCGCACCGAATCGGGTTTTCGTGCTGGCGTCACGCCGGATTCTCGTGGTCGCGACATCGGTGAATCCTCCGCGGTGGCCGGTTTGCGGCGCGCGCGGCGGCGGCGACCATAGCGGTCGGACTCGACCTCGGCAAGGGGACCCAAGGGCCCGGCTCACTCCGCGAACCCGGTGTCGGCCGGGTGTCCCGCAACAGACCGACGACGGCGTAAACGCGCTCGTCATGGGATGGAATTCCATGTACGCTTTTCCCGCGTCGGCAATGCCGGTGCTCGCGGATGAAGGAGGAATGGGCACTGTCGGTCGAGAGCGGACAAAGTTTGGCGAGCATCGATCTGCTGGCGGAGCTCGCGCCCCGGGAGCGCCAAGTGATCGAGCAGAACTGCCGTTGGAAGCGATACGACCCGCACGAGCAGATCATCGATCGCCAGAGTGAGACCAGCGACGTGTGCTTCGTGGTGGAAGGCAACGTTCGGGTCGTCAACTATTCCCTTTCGGGCCGAGAGATCACGCTGGACGACCTCGACGCCGGCGCCTATTTCGGCGAGCTGGCGGCGCTCGACGGCCGGCCGCGATCGGCGAGCGTGATGGCATTGACGAACACCCTGATCGCGTCGCTGGCGCCGAAAATATTTCTCGACGTTCTCGCCAAGCATCCCGAAATCGCGCTCAAGTTCATGGCCCAATTGGCCCTCGTGGTGCGGAACGCCACCGACCGGATCATGGACCTCAGCACCCTGGCGGCCAACAACCGGGTGCAAGCGGACCTGTTGCGCCAGGCGCGCATGAACATGAGCGACAAAGGCAAGGCCGTGATCAAGCCGATCCCCGTGCATGCCGACATCGCGAGCCGTGTCAGCACCACGCGCGAGACCGTCGCCCGGGTTCTCAGCGACTTGGCCCGCGAGGGCATCGTTCGCCGGACCAAGGATTCGCTCGTCATCGCCAACGTCGACCGCCTGAGCCACATTGTCGAGCAGGTCCGCGGCGAGTAGCGAGCTCCGGTCCGTATTGCCCGCTCGCCAACTGACCGCCCGTCGATCATCCGCCAACCGAACGCAGGCGAGCTGTGACCGCCGTCACATTCCGAGATCGCCAAATCGAGTCATCATGGACGCATTCCGGCCCATGGCACGAGACCGGGTGCGGAAACGACATCGGGGAGCGCGATCATGGCGAGCTTGCGGGCCTTCGCGATGGCTTTCACGCTGCTGGTGTTGACGTTGGCCATCTACCTGACGTTCGATCGCGCAGGCGGTTCGTTCTTCTGAAATCGGGCAGGAGCCGTGATGCGCGACCCGGTTCGACGCCTTCGCGGCGTTGGGTGTTTGAATGGGCGTTGCCTTCGCCCATATGAAGAACCGTAGAGGCGATTCGGCAAACGAGGACACTGCAATTGGCGCGCTGGGAACAACTGCTGGAAATCGACACCACCGCGACACCCACTCGCGAGCCGCGGGCCGCGGCGAACGGAACCCGAGGTTCGAATGAAATGACCAAGACTGTTCTGATCGCCGAGGACAACGACCTCAACCTGAAGCTCTTCAATGATCTCCTGCAAATCCGCGGATTCCGGACGATCCTTGTGCGCGACGGTCGCAAGGTCGTCGAGACGTTGCGCGAGAACCCGGCCGATTTGGTGTTGATGGACATCCAGCTTCCGGGAATCTCGGGCCTCGACATCACGAAGCTTATCAAGGCGGACCAGCAACTGAAGAACATCCCGATCATCGCCGTTACCGCCTTCGCCATGAAGGGCGACGAACAGAGAATCCGCGACGGCGGTTGCGACGCCTATATCTCGAAGCCGATTACCGTCCCGGTGTTCATGGATCTGGTGGCACAATTCCTCGGATAGTGCTCTAGCGATCGGCGAAGTTGCCTCGACAGGGGCTCGGCCCAATCTTCTCGAAGACGCTGGTTCGGGTGCGGGGCTGCAATTCCGGGACGCGAGTGATTCCCAGCTTTGGTCCGGAGAATCGCCGTCCGGAGACTTACTTGATTCTGGCTTCCTTGAAGAGCACGTGCTTCCGCACGACGGGGTCGTACTTGCGGAACTCGAGCTTGTCGGTCTTGGTCCGGGGGTTCTTCTTGGTGACGTAGTAAAAACCGGTATCGGCGCTGCTCACCAGCTTCACGAGGATCGTGTTCGGCTTCGCCATGGTTTCGTGCCTTCCCGAGAGCGGGTCGCAGGTGCAATTCGGCGCGAGAATCCGCCCTATTTCAACAAGAGTGACAAGATTCGGGTGGTCGGCCGATCGCCGGTGGCGATCGCGGGCGACCACGATCCGGTCCGATGCGCCGAGTTATCACGTCTCGGCGAAGTCGTGTCAAGGCGCGCCGTCCGCCCGGCTCGCGGTGGTAGGGGCCGTGCCGGCGTCGACCGCCTGGGCGTAAAGCTGGTGGTCGGACAACAGCCGGCGGGCGACCGCGAGCTCGTAGGTCGCGAAGCGAGGCTCGCCGGGACAGGTGGCACGCAATGCGTCGCGCAAGTCGTCCTGCTTGACGGGGATGTGCCGCCATTCCGCCATGGTGGCGGCGAGAGACGCCTTATTCGCCAGGGTGCCGGCGACCAGGGCAGCGCTGGTGGCAGCGACTTCGCCCTTGGCGCCGCTCGTGCAGATCACCGGGCGCACGCCGAGACCGTGAAGCGTATAACCCGACGGGGCAAATATCCGCGACCACGTCAGCGTGATCTCGCCCTCGTTGGGAAGGCGGATCACGGTCTGAACGGTCCCCTTGCCGTAAGATGTGGTGCCGGCGACCGCCGCCCGGCCACGGTCCTGGAGCGCGGCGACCACGATCTCGGCCGCGGACGCCGACTTGCCGTCGATTAGGACGACCATCGAAAGGCCACGGGCGAGGTCGCGGCCGCCGGCCGTGTAATGGTGGACGCTGTCGGGGTGACGGCCGCGGGTCGAGACGATCCCCCCTTCGCCGAGGAACAGATCGGCAACGCGCACCGCCTGGTTCAGGAGCCCGCCGGGGTTGCCCCGGAGATCGAGCGCCACGCCGTCGATCGCGTCGGCGCCGGCGGCGTGGAGGCTTTCGAGGGCTTCGGCCACGCTGGCGGCCGTGTTTTGGTTGAAACTCGAGATCTTGATGATTGCCAGGCCATCGTCGACGTTCAGCGTCACCGTCTCGGGCACGATATGGGCGCGCTTGAGGTTGAACCGCAGAGGGCGCTCGACCGCCTCGCGCACGACCGTGATGACGACGGTAGACTCGACGGGACCCCGGAGCCGCTCGATCAACTGCTGGGTTTGCAGATCCGACATCGGCAGGCCGTCGACGTGGGTGATGTGATCGCCCTTCAGAAGGCCCGATTCCTCGGCTGGCGAGCCCTTCATGATGGACAAGATTCTCACCACGCCGTCGTCGTTGGAGAAACGGATGCCGATGCCCCCGAATCCCTCGCGCCTGGCCCGGTTGCGTTTCGCCTGCGTAGCGCCGGCGTAACGCGAGAATACGTCCAGCCCGGAAAGGACACCGTCGAATACCGCCTCGTAGAGCTTTTCGTCGCTTGCGGCGCCCAGGATCGGCGAGGCCGACTTCGCTTCCGCCGCGACGGCGACGGTCAGCCGGGCCCAGCCGTCGAGGTCGTCCGTTTCCGGCGCTTGATGCCGTGCGATTACGCGATCGCCGTGGTGAACCTCGATCACGCCCTTGTCCTCGTGGATCGTGAACGCGGGATCGATGGCGCCGAACCCGCGTAAGCCCTGGAAAGCGATTTGCGCGACGTGGACGGGCTCGATGTACTTCTCGACAATGTTTTCATAGCCGACCGCATAGATCTCCGCCGCTCCGTGCAGCCGGGGCGCGTCGTGGACGAGTTGCGTCGCCCGCTCGGGCGCGGGCGCAGCGCAAGCGGCGAGGAAGAATGCAACGGCCACCGCGGCGACGCGCGGCGGCCGGAATGTCCGGTCAGCCATGATTCCCATTGTGGGCGAAATCCGGCCCGCCGTCACCCGATGCGTGAGCCGTGTACGGGGCCGCGCTTGACCCGGCGGGCTCGGGTTTTGGTCTCGCCTTGCCCGGCAAGCCCCAAGATCATGCCGCCGCTCAGGGGGTTCGCCTCGCGGAGCACGACCTCGAGAGCATCGCCGAGGCGGAAGGTGAGCCCCTTGGTCCGGACCGTGAGCGCGTGGACCGCTTCGTCGTGGACGTAACGGTCGTGGGAGAGGGAACGCAAGGGAAGGAGGCCGTCGCCGCCGGTCTCGTCGAGCGAGACGAACAACCCGAAGCGCGTGACGCCGGTGATCGTCCCGGCGAACACCTCGCCAACGCGGGGGCCGAGGAACGCGGCCGTGTAGCGATCCATCGTGTCGCGCTCGGCGGCTTGGGCGCGGCGTTCGGTCGTCGATATATGCGCACCCGCTTCGGCGAGTTCGCGCGTCTCGTCTTCGTCGCCGCCGGCACCGAGCTTGAAGGCGCGGATCAGCGCGCGGTGGACCATCAGATCGGCGTAGCGGCGGATCGGCGAAGTGAAGTGGCAATATTTGCTGAGCCCGAGGCCGAAGTGGCCGACGTTGCGGGGGCTGTACTCGGCCTGGGCCTGGCTCCGCAGCACGATCTGGTTGACCACCGGCGAGAACGGCGTCCCGGCAACCGTTTCGAGCACCCGGTTGAAGTGGGTAGGCCGCACTGCGCCGCCCCCCGGCAGCGCCAGCTCAAGGGTCGCGAGGAAGCGCCGCAACGCCTCGAGCCGCTCGGGAGCCGGCACATCGTGAACGCGATAGAGCGCGGGCCGGCGGTGCGACGTCAAGGTCTCGGCGGCGGCGACATTGGCGGCGACCATGAACTCCTCGATCAGTTTGTGCGTGTCCAGCCGGGTGCGCCGGCGGATGTCGGCGACGGTTCCGTCTTCGGCCAGCAGCACCTGGCGTTCCACAAGATCCAGCTCGAGCGCGCCGCGCCTTTCGCGCCCGATATTCAACGCCCGGTACGCGCCGAACAGGGGCGCGATCACGCTTTCGAGCAGCGGGCGCGTAACCTCGTCGGCGTCGCCGTCCCGAGCGGCCTGGACTTGCTCGTATGTGAGGCGTGCGATCGAGCGCATGACACCGCGACAAAAGCGATGGCGCATAAGGCGACCGTTCTTGTCAATCCAAAGATGTGCCGCGAGGCACGGCCGATCCTCGCCGGGCTTGAGCGAGCAGAGATCCGCGGACAGGGCCTCGGGCAACATGGGCACGACCCGGTCGGGAAAGTAGACCGAATTGCCGCGTTCGTAAGCCGCGCGATCGAGCGCGCTTCCGGCACGGACGTACCAGCCGACGTCGGCAATGGCCGTGACCGCGTGCCAGCCACCCAGATTCTTGGGGTCGGGATCGGGTTCCGCCCAGACCGCATCGTCGAAGTCGCGGGCGTCGGGCCCGTCGATGGTGACGAGCGGAAGCGGGCGCAGGTCCTCGCGCCCGCCCGCAGGCGCTTCGCCGGCCGCCTCGGCCTCGGCAATGACGTCATCGGCGAACGCGTCCGCGATGCCGTGGTCGTGAATGGCGATCAGACTGACCGCGCGGGGTTCGTCGCCGCGGCCCAGGCGCTCGACGACACGCGCCCGGCGAAGACCAAGGCGGCGCGCCGGCAACACTTCGGCCTGCACCAGTTCGCCCGGCTGCGCTTCGCCGGCGTCCGCGCTTTCGACCACGAACTCGGTGCGCTTGCCGCGTTCCACCGGAAGGATGCGGCCCTGGCCTTCGATCCGCTCGTATCGCCCGAGGACCAGCGCCGGCGCCACGCCGATACGGCGGATGATGCGTCCCTCATAGGTCCCGTTGCGTGCGGCCCGTAGGCTGGCCAGCGCCCGATCGCCGGGGCCGAGGGCGGGGTGGCCACGCTTTTCTGGCGCCATGAAGATGACGGGAGGCTCGCCCGGACCCCGCCATTGGACCGGGCGCGCGATGACCTCTCCGTCCGCATCGAGCTCTCGGACCTCGACTAGGGCGACCCGGGGCAGCACGGTGTCTCGGCGCCCGCGCGGGCGCGCCCGCGCGCGCAGGCCCGGCGGCAACTCGCCCGAACGCGCGAGCTCGCTCAGCCTCTGGCGCAAGGCCGCGCGCTGTCGGCCCCTGAGACCGAATGCGCGCACGATGTCCCGCGTCGAGGTGGCTTGCGGGTTCTCGCGGATAAAGGCGAGGAGCTCTTCCCGGCTCGGGAAGGGCGGACCGGACGTCCGCTTCGTCAAATCAGCGCGACTCGCCGGAAGAGGATGGACGGCGTCGGCGCGAACCGGACGGCGTGGGCGCCCCGCGGGCGCTCTTTTTTCGACCCCGTGCGCCGGCGCGGGTCGGGTCGCCGGCTTTGGCGGCCAGAATCTCGACCGCTTGTTCGAGAGTCAGCGCGTCGGCATTGGTTCCCTTCGGGAGCGCCGCGCGATTGGTGCCATGCTGGAGATAGGGACCGAAACGCCCGGAACGGACCTTGATGGGCTTTCGGTCTTTGGGATGTTCACCGAGTGTGGCGCCCTTCGAGCGCGACTCCGCTTCGGCCAGTAGGTCGACGGCGCGGTTGAGCCCGACGGTCAAGACATCGTCGGCGCGGAGCCGGGCGTAAGTGTGACCGTGCTTCACGTACGCCCCGTAGCGGCCGACGCCGGCGGTGATGGGCTCGGCCGTTTCCGGATGTTGGCCCACTTCACGCGGCAGCGCCAAAAGCTTGGCCGCGTCATCCAACGTGAGCGTCGCCGGGCCCATGGGCGGCGCGAGGGTGACGCGTTTCGGTTTTTCCTTTTCATCCGGGGCCGCAAGCTGGACGTACAACCCGTAAGGACCCTTGCGAAGCGAGATCTCTCGCCCGGTCTCCGGATCGGGACCGAGGACACGCGGACCGGCATCGGCGGCGGCTCCCGATTCACCTTCTTCATCCGGTACCAGCGGGCGTGTGTAGCGGCACTCGGGGTAGTTGGAGCAGCCGATGAAGGCGCCATAACGACCCAGTTTGAGGCTGAGAAGTCCGTCCGAACACGACGGGCACGTACGCGGGTTGCCGCCGGCCTCGCGTTCGGGGAAGAAATGGGGGCCAAGGAGCTGATTCAGGGCCTCCAACACGTCGCGAACCTTGAGGTCGTGGATGCTTTCCACCGAATCGTTGAACGCCGCCCAGAACTTGCGGAGAACCGACTTCCAGTCGAGCCGTCCGCCCGAAACATCGTCCAACTGGTTTTCCAACTCGGCGGTGAAGTTGTACTGGACGTAGCGCTCGAAAAAGCTGGTGAGGAAGGCCGTCACCAAGCGACCGCGGTCCTCGGGGATGAATCGCCGCTTCTCGAGCCGAACATACTCACGGTCCTGAAGAACGGACAGGATGCTGGCATAAGTGGACGGCCGGCCGATTCCCAACTCCTCCAACCGTTTGACGAGGCTTGCCTCGCTGAACCGCGGCGGAGGCTGGGTAAAGTGCTGCTCGGGCGTGACCGCGCTCAAGGCCATGGCCCCGCCCTCGGCCATATCGGGCAAAATCCGGTTGCGCTCGTCTTCGGCCGAATCGTCTCGGCCTTCGCGATAGAGTGCAAAATGGCCGTCGAAGGCGACAACGGAGCCTGTGGCGCGCAAGATCGCGCGGTCGTCTTCGGCGGCGATATCGACGCCCACCTGATCCAGCAAGGCGCTTTCCATCTGGCTCGCGATGGTGCGCTTCCAAATCAGCTCGTAGAGACGGAGATGGTCCGTGTCGAGAAGCCCGGCGACGTGTTCGGGCGCGCGTGCGGCATCGGTCGGGCGGATCGCCTCGTGCGCTTCCTGGGCGTTCTTGGACTTGGTCTTGTAGATGCGGGGGCTGGCGGGCAGATACCGATCCCCGAAGCGGCGTTGTATCAGCAAACGGCACGCGTCGACGGCCTCGCGCGCCATGTTGACGGCGTCGGTCCGCATGTAGGTGATGAGCCCCACTGTCTCGCCATCCATGGCGACGCCCTCGTAAAGGCGTTGGGCGATGCGCATGGTGCGCGTGGCCCCTAAGCCAAGCTTCCGAGACGCCTCCTGTTGCAGGGTCGAGGTGGTGAAAGGCGCCGCCGGATTTCGCCGGACCCGGCCGCGCTCGACGCTCTGGACCGAAAATGCGCCCGCTTCGATCGCGCCGACGGCGGCACTCGCCGCGCCTTCGTCGGAAAGTGCGAGCTTGTCGAGCTTCTTGCCCGAGAGGTGTGTCAGCTGCGCCGTCACTTCCTCGCCCTTGGGCGTCAGGAAGGCGGCGTGCACCGACCAGTACTCGTGCGCCCGGAACGCTTCGATCTCGGTTTCGCGTTCGCAGATGAGCCGGAGCGCCACCGACTGAACGCGGCCTGCCGACCGGCTTCCGGGAAGCTTTCGCCACAGGACCGGCGACAAGGTGAATCCGACCAGGTAGTCGAGCGCGCGGCGGGCGAGGTACGCGTCGACCAATTCGGAATCGAGCGGGCGCGGATTGCGCATGGCCTCGAGCACGGCCGATTTCGTGATTTCGTTGAACACGACGCGTTGCACTTCGATGCCGCCAAGCGCGTTGCGGTCCTTCAGGACCTCGTGCACGTGCCATGAGATGGCTTCGCCCTCGCGGTCGGGGTCCGTGGCGAGATAGAGGTGGGTTGCGTGTTTCAGCGCGTTCGTGATCTCCTTGATGTGGCGCTGGGCGCGGGGATCCACCTCCCAGTCCATGGAGAAGTCGTCAGCCGGCCGGACCGAACCCTCGCGTGCCGGAAGATCGCGCACATGGCCGTAGCTCGCGAGAACGGTGTAGCCGCTTCCCAGGTACTTATTGATGGTCTTGGCCTTGGCCGGGGATTCAACGACGACGACGTCCATGCCGCTCCTTAACTGACAAACCGGTACGCACCGGTCATTTCATGGGCCGAGCAAAGCGACCCGGTTTCCGGGATGGCGTTCCAGGCGGCCGGCGAGCTCCAACTCCAACAGCACCATCGACACCACGGCGGGGGAGAATTGGTCATTGCGGATCAATTCGTCAACTGGAACCGGAACCGGGCTCAGACTTTCCTCGATCTGGGCACGCGCGGAATCAAGCGCGGTCTCGTTCAAGCGGGCCTGCGAAGCGGGCGCGAAGTCGGGCACGCGGGGCTCGGCCAGGGAACGTCTCAGCTGCGCCTCGAGCGCGCCTATCACATCTTGGGCGCTCTCGACCAGCACCGCCCCCTGGCGGATCAGATTGTTGGCGCCCCGCGCCCGAGGGTCGAGGGGTGAGCCTGGAACCGCGAAGACCTCGCGCCCTTGCTCGAGGGCAAAGCGCGCGGTGATGAGCGAGCCGGAACGCGGGCCCGCCTCGACCACCACGACGCCCAGCGACAGCCCCGAAATCAGACGGTTGCGCTGCGGGAAGCGGCGCGCCGTCGTTTGGGTTCCGGGCGGGTTCTCGGCGAGTACGGCGCCGCGGGCGACGATTTCGGCGTAGAGGGCCTCGTGCTCGGGCGGATAAATTACATCGATGCCGCCTGCCACCACGGCGATGGTTCCGCCCGCGAGCCCACCCGCATGCGCCGCGGCGTCGATGCCGCGCGCGAGCCCCGAGACGACGACTATGTCGGCGGCGGCGAGATCGTTGGCGAGCCCGCGGGCAAAACGCCGGCCGTTGGCAGACGCGTTGCGGGCGCCGACCACGGCGACGGCGTATCTTCCCAAAAGGTGGGCGTGGCCGAGGACCGCGATCACCGGCGGCGCGTCCTCGATTTGAGCGAGCAACGGCGGATAGGCGGGTTCGCCGATGGCGACGAGGGTGGCGCCGATCTCGTCGAGCGCCGCGATTTCGCGCTCAGCGGCCGCGAGGGGAAAAACCTTGATGGCTCGCGACCGGCCACCGCGGCGAGCAAGGTCGGGCAATGCCCGCAGCGCGGCGGAGGCCGAACCGAAGCGCTCGAGCAGTCGATGAACCGTGATGGGGCCCACGTTCTCGCTTCGGATCAGGCGCAACCGGTCAAGCTTTTCCGATGCGCTCAGTTCGATCGGCGCCGTGTCGCTCATGGGCGAAGAAGGTGGGGTACGGGCCGAGCCCGGTCAACCTTGGTAAGCGTAGACGCGCCCGGCCCCGGCGATCGGGTTCCTGCGGCCAACGGCGCCTACAGCGAATCGCGGTCAAGCGAACCCGAGCGACCACGATCTGGTCTAGGCGGGCAGGGGAACGATCGAACCCGCGAACGAACGCCTCAAACGTCCCCGGCGTCCCCAAGCTTGCGCCCCATCCTGGGCTCGTCGCCCTTGAGCAGGCGGCGGATGTTGGCACGGTGGCGAGCGATGCCGAGCAACGCGAGCGGCACCGCGAGCGCGGTCACGGGCGGACCTGCCAGCCAGTAGGCGAAAAAGGGGGCCGAGGCCAGGGCGCAAAGTGCGCCCAGGGACGAATAGCGCGTGAGCGCCGCGGCCGCAAGCCAAGCCACGCACGCCGCCAGGCCGACCGGCCACGAGGCGGCGAGCAGGACACCGAGAGAGGTCGCGACCCCCTTGCCGCCCTTGAACTTCAGCCAAACGGGGAAGTCGTGGCCGAGGACGGCGGCGAAACCGGAGATCAACGCCGTCTCGGGATCCGAGCCGAAGCGGGCGACGATCAGCACGGCAGCCGCGCCCTTGCACCCGTCGAGGAGAAGTGTCGCCGCCGCCAGCGCCTTGTTCCCGGTTCGCAACACGTTGGTGGCGCCGATGTTGCCCGAGCCCACGTCGCGGATGTCGCCGTAACCGGCGCAGAACGCGAACACGAGCCCGAACGGAATGGAACCGACGAGGTAGCCGGCCAAAGCGGCAACGCCGAAATCCCAACCGAGGCCTTCGATCATCGGCTCAAGCGTCCGCCATGAACACCGTTCGGCCGTCGACGACGGTGCGCATCACCTTTCCCTGCATGGGCCGGCCATCGAAAGGCGAGTTCTTGGATTTACTCTTGAGCGCGTCCGAATCGACCCGCCAGGCGCGTTCGGGATCGAAGATCGCGAGGTCGGCAGGGGCCCGCTTCTCGAGTTTCCCCGCCTTCAGGCCGAGGAGTTCGGCCGGGCCGGAGCTGATCAACTTGAGCGCCTCGATGAGGCTGAGGTGGCGGTTGTGAAAGAGTTCCAGCGTGACGGCGAACAGGGTCTCGAGCCCGATCCCGCCGAAGGCGGCTTCCGCGAAGGGAAGGCGTTTCGATTCCTCGTCCTGGGGTGCGTCGTCGGAGGCGATGGCGTCGATGGTGCCGTCCTTGAGCCCATCGACCACCGCCTGGCGGTCGTCTTCGGCCCGCAAGGGCGGCGAGAGTTTGGCGAAGGTGCGGTAATCGCCGATGGCGAGTTCGTTGAGGGCGAAATACGGCGGTGCCGTGTCACAGGTGATGGCGAGCCCGCGTTCCTTGGCCCGGCGGACGGCTTCGATGCCATCGGCGGTCGAAAGATGGGCGATATGCAGCCGCCCGCCGGCCATTTCGGCGAGGCGGATGTCGCGCTCGACCTGGATGATCTCGGCTTCGCGCGGGATGCCGGTAAGCCCCAGGCGCGTTGCCATCTCGCCGGCGTTCATTACCCCGTCGGCGGCCAGGCTGGGCTCCTCGGCGTGCTGGATGACGATGAGCCCGAAGCTGGCGGCGTAGGCGAGAACCCGGGCCATGACCAGGGCGTCGGCCACCGCCTTGATTCCGTCCGTGAACGCAAGCGCGCCCGATTCGGCGAGCAGCGCCATCTCGGCGAGATTCCGGCCCTCGAGCCCGCGGGTGGCGGCCCCATACGCATAGACCTTGGAGAGCCCGAGGAGGCGCGCGCGGCGGGCGACGAACTCCACCACCGACATGTCGTCGATGACCGGGTCCGTGTTCGGAAGACAAACGAGCGAGGTGATCCCCCCGGCGGTCGCGGCGCGCCCGGCGGAGGCCAGCGTCCCCTTGTGCTCGTGTCCCGGCTCGCGCAACTGGACGCGGATGTCGACGAACCCGGGTGAAAGGCAGAGTCCCCGACAGTGGACGACGGCGACGTCGTCTGCGAGGTCGCCTTCGCGGATCCCGGGGCCGAAGTCGGCGATCACCTCGCCCTCGGTCAACAGCCCACCGGGCGCGTCCAGCCCGCTGGCCGGGTCGATGAGTCGGGCGCCGACGTAGGCCGTGCGGCCCAGAGGATCGCCGGGACGCGGGCTCGTGGGCGGCCCCGACGACGTGAGATCGGCGGTGGGCATCAGAGGTTTCCCGGCGCCGACTCGCCCAGGTTTCGGGTTAGGATTTCGAGGCACGCCATGCGAACCGCGACCCCCATTTCCACCTGTTCGCGGATTACGCTGCGTCCGAAATCGTCGGCCACCAGCGAATCGATCTCGACGCCCCGGTTCATCGGCCCCGGGTGCATGATCAAGGCGTTCGGGGCGGCATGGGCGAGCTTCTCGTAATCGAGGCCGAAAAAGCGGAAGTATTCGCGGTTGGAGGGGAGGAAATTGCCCTGCATGCGCTCGGTCTGGAGGCGAAGCATCATGACGATGTCGCAATCGGTGAGCCCTTCCGACATGTCGTAGAAGACCTCGACGCCGAGGTGCTCGATATCGGCGGGGATCAGAGTTTTGGGTGCGATCACCCGGACCCGCGCGCCCATGGTGTTCAAGAGATGGATGTTCGAGCGCGCGACGCGCGAATGCATGATGTCGCCCGAAATGGCGACCAGAAGCCCCGACAGGCGGCCGGTGCGGCGGCGGATCGTGAGCGCGTCGAGAAGCGCCTGGGTCGGATGCTCATGGGCGCCGTCACCGCCATTGATGACCGCGCAATTGACCTTTTCGGACAAAAGCTTGACTGCGCCCGAATCGGGATGACGAACGCACAGCACGTCGGGGTGCATGGCATTCAAGGTCATGGCCGTGTCGATCAAGGTCTCGCCCTTCTTGAGCGATGAATCGGAGACCGACATGTTGATGACGTCGCCACCCAGACGTTTGCCGGCAAGCTCGAACGACGTCCGAGTCCGGGTCGAAGCCTCGAAGAAGAGATTGATGATTGTGCGCCCGCGCAGCGTGCTCTTCTTCTTGTCGAGCTGGCGGTTGTGCTCGACGAAGGCCTCGGAGCGGTCGAGGAAAAGCGTGATCTCTTGCGGCGAAAGCCCCTCGATCCCCAGCAAATGGCGGTGAAGGAATCGAGCCTCGGTCGTCGGGCCTTCGTTCATGAACCGCGACTATACGACCGCACGTGCGGGATGCGCAAGCCGACCACAAGATGGCCGATGACGGAACACCGTCAAGCCCCGTTGGCGCATGCGGCGGAGAGGCCGCGTCGCCGGGGTCGGGGTACGGCGCAACTTCAACCGGCGCGTCCAGGCGCTGGGCCTGACCCAAACCCAGTGGCACGCGAATGCGCAGCTCTCACGCAACGAGAGAATCAATCAAGCGCCGCCGGCGGACCTCATGGAAGCGCAGCCCATCACGACTGCCAGGCTGATCGACCGTACCAAGGCGGCGGGTCGGGTCG
>JAKZXM010000034.1:0-12866 GCA_047514975.1 Rhodospirillales bacterium | reverse complement strand
CCGCGACCACACCACCGTCATGCACGCGGTGCGCAAGGTCGACGAACTTCGCGACCGCGACGCGGGGTTCGCCGAGGATGTCGAGCTTCTGCG
The DNA here is from genome assembly GCA_047514975.1 of Rhodospirillales bacterium. Lineage (GTDB taxonomy): Bacteria > Pseudomonadota > Alphaproteobacteria > Rhodospirillales > JASLLV01 > JASLLV01. The sequence continues at coordinate 12,773 of JAKZXM010000034.1, read as the reverse complement.
CCGCATGCTCGAGGGTTGAGGCCGCCCGCGACGGTCGCCGAATTTGCCGCTGCTTACGCCCCCTCGCGGCCCCGCCGCCGGTTCGCCTCGCGACGGAATTCGATTTGGAATCCAAGGGCTTTCGGTATAATGGCGGATGCTGCGCATGATGGTTCGGCGCGCGCCGTGCCGTGCTTCCCCGGGGACGATGATCGAACCATTCGCCGACCCTCGGCGGCGGCCCGCAAAATCGGTCCGAGCGCCCGACCGCCACGCGATGAGCACGAAAATTTTGCGATAAATTGGTTATGAAACTTACGATCGAACGCGCCACGTTGCTGAAGTCGCTTGGGCACGTGCAAAGCGTGGTCGAGCGCCGGAACACGATCCCGATCCTGTCCAACGTCAAGATCGAAGCGCGCGACCAGCGTCTCGGCCTCGATGCGACGGACATGGACCTAGAGATCGTCGCGACGGTCGACGCCGACATCGGCGCGCCCGGCGCCTCGACGGTCCCGGCGCACACGTTGTTCGAAATCGTGCGCAAGTTGCCCGAAGGCGCACAGGTCGCGCTCGAAAGCGACGATTCGCAGATGGTGCTGGTTTCCGGACGATCGCGCTTCAATCTGGCGTGCCTTCCGATCGAGGACTTCCCGGTGATGTCGGAAAGCGAGCTTCCGCACAGCTTCGCGGTTCCCGCGTCCGATCTTCGCTCCATGATCGATCACACGCGCTTCGCGATCTCGACCGAAGAGACACGGTACTACCTGAACGGCATCTATTTGCATGCGACCGAGAGCGACGGCGCCGAGGTTCTGCGCGCGGTCGCCACCGACGGTCACCGCCTGGCCCGCTTCGAGATGCCCCTGCCCGACGGCGCGGCGGGCATGGCCGGCGTGATCTTGCCCAGGAAAACGGTCGCTGAGTTGCGTCGCCTGATCGAGGACTCCGGCGAGAGCGTATCGGTCGCGCTTTCGGATACGCAGGTCCGCTTCTCGTTCGGCTCGGCGCGCCTGACGTCGAAGCTGATCGACGGAACGTTTCCCGAGTACGACCGGGTCATTCCGGCCGGGAACGACAAGGTGCTGGAAGTGGACTGCACGACCTTCGCCAATGCGGTCGATCGGGTCTCGGCGATCTCGAGCGAGAAATCGCGGTCGGTGAAGCTTTCCTTGAAACCCGGAAACCTGGTCCTTTCGGCAACCAGCCCCGAGACGGGAAGCGCGACCGAGGAGCTCGAGGTCGCCTACGACGCCGAAGCGCTCGAGATCGGTTTTAACTCGCGGTATCTGCTCGACATCACCCAGCAGATCGAGGGCGAGAGCGCGCAGTTCGTCATGGCCGACCCGGTCTCGCCGACCATCATTCGCGGGACCGGCGAATCGAGCGCGCTCTACGTTCTCATGCCCCTGCGGGTCTAGGAGGAGCGTGCGCTGTCCGCTCGTCAAGGCTCGGCGCGGCTGGAAAGGGGTGCGGGGTGGCCCGCGGCCGGCCGGCCGACGGCGGTCGTGAGTCTGAGCTTGAGCGAGTTCCGCAACTACCGCCGCTTGCGGCTCGAGACCGACGCGCGGCCGGTGGTGCTGACGGGATCGAACGGCGCCGGCAAGACCAATCTTTTAGAGGCGGTCTCGCTTCTGGCGCCGGGCAAGGGGCTCCGGTCCGCCAGGCTCGGCGAGATCCTCCGGCGCTCCGACGGCCGTGGAGAGCGCGCCGCGGAGGCGCAGTCCGCCTCGGATGGGCGCGCGACGTGGACGGTGGCGAGCCGAATCGCCACCGCCGACGGGGTGGTCGAAGTGGGGACCGGCCTCGCCGCGGATGGCGGAACCAAGGGGCGCCGCCGGCGCGTGGTGCGGGTGGACGGCGCGCCGGTCCGGAGCCAGGCGGATCTGGCCTCGATCCTGAGCGCGGTGTGGCTGACGCCGCACATGGACCTGATCTTCGCCGACGGCGCCTCGGCGAGGCGCCGCTTCCTCGACCGGCTCGTCTTCTCCCTCGACCCGGCCCATGCGCGCCGCGTCGGCAGCTACGAACACGCGCTTCGCGACCGTACGCGGGTGCTGCGCGGCGCCGCGGGGCACGGCCCGAAGGCGGACGGCCATTGGCTGAACGTCCTCGAGGAATCGATGGCGACCACCGGGGTCGCGATCGCGGCGGCGCGGCGCGAGGTCGCAGGCCGCCTCAACCGCGTCGATGCCACGGCCGAGCAAGCGGACGCGTTCCCGAGCGCCGAGATAACCCCGACCGGCGCGGTCGAAGAGTGGCTCGACGCAGGGCCGGCGCTGGACGCCGAGGAGAAACTGCGCGTGGCGCTCAGCGGGTCGCGACGCAGGGACGCCGAGGCCGGCGGGGCCGCCGTCGGGCCGCACCGGAGCGACGTCAAGATCACCCACGGCGTCAGCGGCCTCAGCGCCGAGCAATGTTCCACCGGCGAGCAGAAGGCGCTCCTCATCTCGGCGATCCTTTCGCTCGCGCGATTGCAGGCGGCCGAGCGGGGCTCGGTCCCAATTCTTCTGCTCGACGAGATTGCGGCGCGTCTCGACGAGGAGCGCCGGCGAGCCTTGTTCGCGAGCATCGTCGCGATCGGGGCCCAGGCCTGGCTCAGCGGAACCGACGAAAGCGTTTTCGCGCCGCTTGGCGCCGCCGCCCAGTACTTCCGCGTCAAAGACGCGACGGTGACGCCGTGGTGAGACGCGGCGAGAATCCCCGGGCGGCCCGACGCTTTGCGGCAAACGCAACGAGTGGACGATGAAGGACGAAGCCGCTCAGCAAGGCCGTGCCGGCGAGGTCGAGGCGTCGGAAGCCTACGACGCCGAATCCATCAAGGTGCTACGCGGGCTCGAGGCCGTGCGCAAGCGTCCCGGCATGTACATCGGCGACACCGACGACGGCTCGGGCCTCCACCACATGGTGCAAGAGGTGGTGGACAATGCCATCGACGAGGCGCTGGCCGGCTTTTGCGAGACGATCGAGGTGATTCTGAACGCCGACGGATCCGTCACCGTCGAGGACGACGGCCGCGGAATACCCGTCGACATCCACAGCGAGGAAGGCGTCTCGGCGGCCGAGGTGATCATGACCCAGCTCCATGCGGGGGGGAAGTTCGACCACAATTCGTACAAGGTTTCGGGCGGCCTTCACGGGGTCGGCGTCTCGGTGGTCAACGCGCTGTCGGAATGGTTGGAGCTGGTGATCTGGCGCGAAGGCAACGAGCACCGGGTCCGCTTTCGAGACGGCGAATCGGAAGCGCCGCTCGAGATCGCCGGTCCTGCGCCGGTTGTCGACGGCGAGGGGCGCACCGGCACGCGCGTAACCTTTCTCGCCTCGCGCCGGCACTTCACCATGACCGAGTACGACTTCGCCACCCTCGAACACCGGTTGCGGGAACTGGCGTTTCTCAATCCCGGCGTCAAGCTGGTGCTCATCGACGATCGCCACGTCGAGCCGGTGCGGGTCGAAATGCACTACGACGGCGGGCTTAACGCCTTCGTCGCCTACCTCGATCGCGCCAAGAACCGGGTCACCAGCGCCACGATCGAGATCATCGGAGAGCGCGACGACATCATCGTAGAGGTGGCCATGCAGTGGAACGACAGCTTCCACGAAACCACGCTTTGCTTCACCAACACAATTCGGCAACGCGACGGCGGCACCCACCTGGCCGGATTTCGCGGCGCCCTGACGCGCACGGTCAACGCCTATGCAAACACGCTCGGGCTCGCGCGCAAGGAAAAGGTCACGCTCACGGGCGAGGATGCGCGCGAAGGGTTGACCTGCGTGCTCGCCATCAAGGTGCGCGATCCCAAGTTCTCCAGCCAGACCAAGGACAAACTGGTCTCGTCCGAGGTGCGTCCGGTGGTCGAAGCCGTCGCCGGCGAGCAGCTCGACCGCTGGCTCGAGGAGCATCCCGCCGACGCCAGGAAAGTGATCGGCAAGATCGTCGAGGCGGCGACCGCGCGCGAGGCGGCGCGGCGGGCGCGCGATCTCACACGGCGCAAGGGCGCCTTGGACGTGACCTCGCTTCCCGGCAAGCTCGCCGATTGCCAGGAGCGCGATCCCGAAAAAAGCGAGATGTTCATCGTCGAGGGCGATTCGGCGGGCGGCTCGGCCAAGCAGGGGCGCGATCGCGCGTTTCAGGCGATCCTGCCGCTCCGGGGAAAGATCCTCAACGTCGAACGCGCACGCGAGCACAAGATGCTGGGATCGGCCGAGATCGTCACGCTGATCGCCGCCATCGGCACCGGCATCGGCGAGGAGGATTTCGACATCTCCAAGTGCCGCTACCACCGGATCATCATCATGACCGATGCCGACGTGGACGGCAGCCATATCCGGACCCTGTTGCTGACCTTCTTTTACCGGCACATGCGCCCCATCATCGAGCACGGTTACCTCTACATCGCGCAACCGCCGCTCTATCGCGCCAAAAGGGGCAACTCGGAGATCTATCTCAAGGACGATGCCGCGCTCGAGAACCACCTTCTCGGCGTCGCCATCGACGACGACGCCGTCTTCACCACCCACGACGGGACCCAACTGGCCGGCGCCGATCTGCGCCGCGCTCTCGAAGAGGCGCGAACCGCCAAGGCAGTGGTCGGCAGCCTCGGGCGCCATGTCCCGAGCGCGGTGGTCGAGCAGGCCGCCATCCTGGGCGCGCTGAACCCGCGCGTCCTGTCCGACGCGGGCCAGGCCCGGGAAACGGCCGAATACATCGCCCGCCGCCTGGACGCGCTCCAGGTTGAGACCGAACGCGGGTGGCGGGGCGAGCCGCTCGCCGACGGGGGCTTCGTTTTCACCCGCACGCTTCGCGGCGTTTCCGAGCGCCACGTGGTGGACGGGGCGTTGATCCGCAGCACCGAAGCGCGGCGCCTTGACGAAAGGGCGGCCGAGTTGCAGCGCGTCTACGCCAAGCACGGAACGCTTAAGACCAAAGAGGACGAGTTCCCCATCACCGGCCCCATCTCGTTGATCGACACAGTGACCGCGATCGGGCGCAAGGGGATATCGATCCAGCGCTATAAGGGCCTCGGCGAGATGAATCCCGACCAGCTTTGGGAGACCACGCTGGACGTGAATTCGCGCGCGCTGCTGCAGGTCAAGGTGAGCCACGCCGAGGACGCCGACAACCTGTTCGAGACGCTCATGGGCGAGGCGGTCGAGCCGCGCCGCGAGTTCATCCAGGAGAACGCGCTCAAGGTCGCCAACCTCGACGTCTGAACGGCGCGCCGGCACGAGACCGGATCGGGGTCGCTCGGTTTCGCCCGTGGCGATCCAGCGCGCGCGTGAACCTCGTTTACGCGATCCGCTCGAGCGCCATATTTTTTGAATTTCGGACTTCGGCACCCGATATCTTCGGACGGAGGTGGCGGCATGGACGAACAGACGCTCAACGAGGCGCTGGAAAGCCACAGAGCCTGGATTCATGGCGGCGACGAGGCGGGAACCCGGGCGCAGTTGATCGGCGCCGATTTGCACGAGGCGGACTTGCGCGACGCGGACCTTCGCGAAGCCGATCTGCGCGGTGTCAACTTAACCGGCGCGGATCTGTCGGGCGCCGATTTGCGCGGCGCCAACCTCGGCAACGCCGTCCTCTTGAAGGCGTGCCTCGCAAACGCGCTCCTTGATCAGAGCGACTTTTCCGATTCCGATTTGCGCGGCGCGGACCTGCGCGGCGCCACGCTCAAGGGCACCGAGGTGTGGCGCTGCAATCTCATGGGGTGCCGGATCGCGCCCGAGCAATTGCACGGTCTTCTCGACTGCCGCTTGCCCTGAGCCGTGCGGCGCGAGCGCCGGCGTTAACGCTTCTCTAACCACGGCCGACGGAAAGTCGGTCCGTGGCGAAGCCATTGAATCGCAAGGCGAAGGGCGCGCGACGGGGGCACCGTCGGGGAAGGCTCCCGCGGACGCGGGCCCGCCCGGTCCGCGGCCCCGGGTTCCGGGTCCGGTTCTGGCCGGCGCTCGGCTGGCTCGCGCGCGCCTCGGCGATCTCAGCGGCCTGGGCGGCCGTCGTCGCCGTCGGGGTGACGGCCTGGTACGCAACCGAGCTTCCCGACGTGGACCGCGCGGTAAGCGCGACGCGGCGGCCCTCGGTCACGATTCTGGCGGACGACGGCGCGCCCATCGCAAGCTTCGGCGATCTCTATGGCCGGCCCCTTGCCGCCGAACGCCTTCCCCGGCATCTGGTGAACGCGGTTCTGGCCACGGAAGACCGCCGGTTCCGCGAGCACCCAGGGCTCGACGTGCGCGGGCTCGTGCGCGCGCTTTGGGCGAACGCGCGCGCCGGCGCGATCGTCCAGGGCGGCAGCACCATCACCCAGCAGGTGGCCAAGACCCTGTTCCTCACGCCGGAAAGAACGCTCAAGCGCAAGGTCCAGGAACTCCTGCTCGCGCTGTGGCTCGAGTGGAAGTTCACCAAGGACCAGATCCTCGCCATCTATCTCAACCGCGTCTACTTCGGCGCCGGCGCCTTCGGGGTGGACGCGGCCGCCCAGCGCTACTTCGGCGTCCGGGCCGAGGAGATCGACCTGACCCAAGCGGCGATGCTCGCCGGGCTCTTGAAGGCGCCGTCGCGCTACAATCCCCGCAACGACCCGGCGTTGGCCGCGAAACGCACCGCCGTCGTGCTTGACGCCATGGCGGCCTGGGGCGCGATCGAGCCGGGCGAAGCGGCCGCGGCGAAACGCGGCGCCAGGCGGGGCGTGCGCCCCGTCGCGGCGAGCGGGCGCGGCCGCCATTTCGCCGACTGGGTTTTCGAACGGGCCTCGGATTACGTCTTGCCGGGCGGCCGCGACCTGGTCGTCGTGACGACCCTGGACGTCGGCGTGCAGGACATCGCCGAGGCGAGCGTCGCGAACGCCATCGATTCGGAGGGCGGCGAGCGCGGCGCCGACCAGGCCGCCATCGTCGCCCTGGCCCCGGACGGCGCCGTGCGCGCAATGGTGGGGGGAAGGGACTACCGCGAGAGCCAATACAACCGGGCGACCCAGGCGCTTCGCCAGCCCGGCTCCGCCTTCAAGCCGATCGTCTATCTGGCGGCCCTCGAGGCGGGCATGGGGCCCGAGACGGTGGTCGTCGACGAACCCATCTCGATCGCCGGTTGGAGCCCGCGCAACTTCGACGGCCGCCACGTCGGCCCGACGACGCTTCGCCGGGCGCTGGCGCGCTCCATCAACACGGTGGCCGTCCGTATCGCCGAACGGGCCGGCCGGGCGCGGATCATCGGGACGGCGCGGCGGCTGGGGATCACGGCGCCCATGGCGCCAAGCCCTTCTCTGGCGCTCGGTTCCTTCGAGGTCAGCGTGATCGAGTTGACGGCCGCTTACGCGAGCTTCGCCGCCGCCGGCGTGGGCGTCTGGCCTTATGGGATCACCGAGATCCGCGACCGCCAGGGCCGCGTGCTGTACCGCCGCGCGGGCTCGGGCCCGGGCCGGGTCATGAGCGCGAAAGATGCGGCCCGCATGAACGCCATGCTGGCGGACGCGATCCGAGAGGGCACGGGGCGGGCCGCCCGCCTCGCGCGGCCCGCGGCGGGCAAGACGGGGACCAGCCAGGATCACCGTGACGCCTGGTTCGTCGGCTACACGGGCCATCTGGTGGCAGGCGTCTGGGTCGGCAACGATTCCGCCGCCCCGATGCGGGGCGTGAGTGGCGGCGGCCTTCCGGCGCGTCTGTGGCGGGACTTCATGACCCGCGCCCACGAAGGCCTCGTTGCGAAGCCGATCTTCGGCGTGGGACCCGCGATCGCCGCGCCGACCGCCGCCGACGAAGGCTTCTGGCCCGGACTCGCAAGCCGGCTCTGGCACGGCGAGGGTTAGACCGTTATCCGCGGACGCTGAGTCGCACCGGTCTTCAACCCCGCTCAAGCCGATCTTGAATTCGCGTGCTTCGCCTTCGTCTATTTCGCCATGCGGGCGATGGTGGCGGACGTGCTGAAGCCGGGCTCGACGGGCGCGAGCTCGACCCGGCCGCCGTATCCTCGGACCACGTCGGCGCCGACCACGTCTTCGAGCGCGTAGTCGGCCCCCTTGACGAGGACGTCGGGACGGATCGCCTCGATGAGGGCCAGGGGCGTTTCCTCGGAAAAAATCACCACCATGTCGACGCTCGCCAGCGAGGCGAGCACGGTGGCGCGCGCGGCCTCCGACTGAAGCGGGCGGTCGGCGCCCTTCAGGCGCTTCACCGATGAATCGCTGTTGAGGCCCACCACCAGGCGATCGCAGAATGCGCGGGCGTGACGCAGAAGCGTGACGTGGCCGGGGTGAAGCAGGTCGAAGACGCCGTTGGTGAACCCGATCCGCTGCGAATGCTGGCGCCACCGCTCGATGCTCTCGAGCGCGGGCGCCAACGCCGACACCTTCGCCTCGGCGTCGCTCAGATCCTGGTGATGGAGCGCGTGCGCGACGTCGCCCGAAAACGCGACCGCGGTCCCGATCTTGCCGACGACGATGCCCGCCGCCACGTTGGCCAGCGCCGCCGCCTCGTCCAGTTGCGCGCCGGCGGCGATCGCCGCCGCCAGCGCCGCCGCCACCGTGTCGCCGGCGCCGGAGACGTCGAAGACCTCGCGCGCCTCGGCCGCGAGATGGGTGACCGCGCCCTCGGCGCTCACCAGGGTCATGCCCTCGCGGCTACGGGTTACCAGGACCGCGTCTGCGGCGCAATCGGACACCAGTTTGTGCGCCGCCTCGACGACCGCCGCATCGTCATCGACGGCCATGCGCGTCGCCTCGCCAAGCTCGCGCCGGTTCGGCGTCAGCACCGAGGCGCCGCGGTAGCCGGAGAAATCGGTGCCCTTGGGATCGACGATAACCGGCTTCGAGCGCGACTTGGCGGCTTTGAGGATGTCCGCCAGCGCCTCGCGGCACAAGACGCCCTTGCCGTAATCGGATAGCACGATCACGTCGCATTCCGCGAGCGCCCGCGTGGCGGCGTCGACGAGGCGGCCGACGCCCTCGCCCTCGAGCGGCGCCTGGGTCTCGTCGTCGGCCCGCATCAATTGCTGGTTGCCGGCGAGGAAGCGGCTCTTAACCGAGGTCCGTCGCCCGTCCACCACGATCAGCTCTGCCTCCACGGCGGCCTCTTCGGCGAGCAGCGCGCGGATTCTCTCGCCCGGCCCGTCGGCGCCGATCGCCGAGACGAAACGCGGGCTCGCGCCGAGCGCGACCAGGTTGCGCACCACGTTACCGGCGCCGCCCAGCATCTCGGTTTCGCGGCCGATCTTGAGGACCGGGATCGGAGCCTCGGGCGAGATGCGCTCGACGGTGCCGTAGACGAAGCGGTCCAGCATCACGTCGCCGACGCACAGCACGCGCGCGCCGCCCAACCGCTCGACCAGGGCGATCAAAGCCCCGCGATCGGTCATACCAGACCCAGCTCCAACTCGAGCGCCCCGCACAGCATCTGCCCGAGCGTGATGTGCATCTCTTGGATGCGGGCGGTCTGGCGCGACGGCACCACGAGCAAGGGATCGGCGACGCCGACCATACGGCCGCCGTCGCGCCCGCCCAGGCCCGCGGCAACGGCGCCAATCTCGCGCGCGGCCAGCAGCGCCCGGATCACGTTCTCGCTCTGGCCCGAGGTCGAGATGCCGACCACCACGTCGCCGGCCCGGCAAAGCGCCCGGACCTGGCGCGCGAACAGCTCGTCGAACCCGAGATCATTGCCGATCGCGGTCAGCGCCGAGGTGTCGGTGGTCAGCGCGATCGCCGCGATGGGGGCGCGGTCGGCCTTGTAGCGCACGGTCAATTCGGTGGCCAGGTGTTGGGAATCGCCGGCGCTGCCGCCGTTTCCGCAAAAGACGATCTTGCCGCCGCCCCGGATCGCGTCCGCGCATACGGTGACCAGGCGCACGAACGGCTCGCGGACCGCTTCGCGGGTGGCGGCGAGCACGCCCGCGTGTTCGTCGAGCTCGGATGCGAAGAAAGCGTCGAGGTCCATCGCCGTCGCCCGTCGGGGATGCGCGGCCATCATAGAGTCCTTTGCGGTGACGACAAGTTGTGGAGGGCGCCGACGGCGGACGCCTTCAAAGCGCGACGCGGGCGCCGGTCCTGAGCGATTCCATCACCGCGACGGTGGCGAGGCTCGTCTCCACCAGCTCCGATTCGGCGATCGGCGGCGGGCCGCCGCCTGCCACGGCGTCGACGAAGGCGCTGAGCTCGGCCCGGATTCCCTTGTCCGGCGCGCGTCGCGATTTCCGCGTCTTCACCCGGCCGCCCTCGGTGATCGCGAGCGTGCGGAAGTCCTCGATCCGGGCCACCGAGCCGCCGCCGTAGGCCTCGATCAATTCCTTGTCGCGGCTCGCGTCGCCGAGCGCCGTATAGACGATGGTGGCGAGGCTTCCGTCGGCGAACCCGAGGCTCACGTTCACGTCGGCGCACGCGTTTGCCGACGAACGCGCCGCCTCGGCGCCGACCGACAGGATCGCGGCCCCGGTGAGATATCGGGCCAGGTCGACGAAGTGGCAGACCTCGCCGAGGATGCGCCCGCCGCCTTCGTGGGCATCGTCGATCCAGCTCGCGTTCGGGACCGGGCCCGCGTTCACGCGCAAAAGCAGGAATTTCGGTCCCGACAGGCGTTCCAGATGGCCGCGCATCTCGCGCGCCAGCGGTGCGAAACGGCGGTTGAAGCCGACTTGGAAGAACGCCTGCGATTCAGCGCTGGCCGCGCGAACCCCTTCGATCTCGGCGCGGTCGAGGCCGAGGGGCTTCTCGACCAGCACCGCCTTTCCGGCGCGAAGCGCGCGCCCGGTGAGCGCCGCGTGGCTGTCGTGGCGGGTGGCGATGATGACCGCGTTGATCCGAGGCGAGGCGAAGACGGTCGCGGGGCCCGTGTCCGCGTCGGCGAATCCGAACGTCTCGCGCGCCGCCTCGGCGCCGGCGCCCCGGCGGGTGACGACGGTCTCCAGCCGCACGCCTTCGAGCTTGACCAATTCGGGGATCAGCACGCCGCGCGCGAAGTTGCCGGCGCCGATCAGCGCCACCGCGCAAACGCCCTTTTCGTGCGCCGCGCGAACTTGGGCCTGGGCGGCGGGCGCGGGCCGCGGCTGCTCAGGCGCGCGCGGCGGATAGCCGAGGACCACGCCGAGATGGGCTTCGCCGCCCGCGACGACCGCGTAGGCCGCTTCGGCGTCGTCGATGGCGAAGCGATGGCTGATCAAGGGCCCGACGTCGAGCCGGCGCGCGTGCTCGGGCGACATCAGGCGGACGCATTCGGCCAGGTTCTCGGTCTCGGTCCAGCGCACGAAGCCCACGGGATATTTGACGCCGCGGCCCTCGAACCCGGCGTCGTAGCGTCCGGGCCCGTAAGATCGCGAGACCACGACCGAGAGCTCCTTGGCCATGAATTCGCGGTAGGGAAACTGAGTGCCGGTCATGCCGACGACGCAGATTCGCGCGCGATCACGGGCGACGGCGGCGGCGGTCGCGAAGGGCTCGCTCGAGCGCGTGGCCGCCGCGATCAGGACGCCGTCGCACCCGCGCGCCTGCGTCCGGGCCGCGATCTCTTCCGCCAGGCCCGCGTCCGCCAGGTTCCACGTGGCCTCGGCGCCGGCGGCGAGCGCCGTCTTCAGCCGGGCGGCGTCGTAATCGACGACGATCGCGCGCGCGCCGGCCAGGGTCAGAAGCTGCGCGGCAAGCTGGCCGACGAGGCCCGCGCCGATGACGCAGACCACGTCGCCGAGACCGACACCGAGGTTTCTCACGCCGTGGAGCGCGATCGCCGCAAGTGTTGCGAAGCACGCCTCGTCGTCCGTCACCCGATCGGGGATCGGGGCCGCGAGGGCGCGCGGGACGACGTTGAGTTCCGCGTGATTGGCGATTCCGGCGCCGGCCACGGCGACCCGCTCGCCGATGCGGAACGCGCCCTCGAGGCCGTCACCCACCGCCGCGACGGCGCCCGCCGCGGAATAGCCCAAGGGCAGGGGCTCGTCGAGGCGCGCAAGCACCGCGCGCATGGTGGCGCCGACGCCGTCGCGACGGGCTTTGCGCAATGTCTTGGCGAGGAGGTCGGGCCGCGCACGAGCCTTGCCGGCCAAGCTTTTCCCCGCGAACTCGACCACCATGCGCTCGGTGCCCGCCGAGATCAGCGAGGCCCGAGTCGCGACCAAAAGCTGTCCCGGGCCGGCGCTCGGCGCGGGCACTTCCTTGAGCCCCAGCTTGCCCGTACGCGGGCTCTGGATCACCTGCTTCATGGCCGAATACTTACCCGGGTTTCAACGCGAAAGCCAAAGGAGCCGAACGCGGTGCCCTTTCCACCCGGCGGCGATACCTGGCGCGCGGCGGAAAAAGTTTCTCCCGCGCGCCGTTGGGAGTAAACCAGGAGCCGGGCATGTGCGGAATCGCTGCCATATTCGCCCATGGAGCGGACGCGCCGCCGGTCCGCGAGGCCGAGCTTACCGTCGTTCGCGACGCCATGGCCGCGCGCGGGCCCGACGGGTCCGGCCTTTGGATCGCCGACGATGGGCGCGTTGGCCTCGCCCATCGCCGCCTCGCCATCATCGATTTGAGCGCCGAAGCCGCCCAGCCCATGACGTTCGCGCCCGATGACGGCAGCCCCGATGGCGCCCGCAACGTGCGCACCCGGATCACCTATAACGGCGAGATCTTCAACTACCGGGCGCTGCGCGCGTGGCTGGAATCCGATGGCGCGGTCCTTCGCACCCAGTCCGATACCGAGGTGCTGTTGCATCTGTACGACCGTTTCGGAGACGCAATGGTCGAGCATTTGCGCGGCATGTACGCCTTCGCGATTTGGGACGAGGCACGCCGGGGCGTGTTCCTGGCCCGCGACGCCTTCGGGATCAA
>JAKZXM010000033.1:0-3810 GCA_047514975.1 Rhodospirillales bacterium | reverse complement strand
CCTTTTAGGTGGATTCGCGCGACCGCCTCCTCAACATTTATTTCCTCACCGAAGGCTTGGTTCCCCTCCGACCGGCAATTGCCGGGCCCGGGTCAGTTCGACGGTCACCTCCTTGGCCCGTTCGGAATTCATTTGCGCCATCACGGGCGCGAGCTTGCGCTCGTTCATGCGTTCGGCCACCATGAGCAGCGTGTCGAGATCCAGCACCACGAAGATTCGCGCCGCGTCCTTGGGCTTCATGTTTTCGTAAATGCGCACCAGGCTCGTCAACCTGGTGTCCTTTTGACGCTCGTGCGTGACGACCAATTCCTCGATCGCGGTTTGAAGGGCCCGGAGCTGTTCGACCTTGGAGTTGATGCGCGCCTCGGCGGCCTGCAACAACCCCATTCTCTCGTCCAGCTGGCGCTCGCGTTGGTCGAGGTTCTCCCGTCTTTCCGCCAGCCTTTGCAGGAGATCGATCTCGTTCTGGGTCATCAGCGTGGGATCGTTGCCGATGGTCCGCCGCACCTCGGGCGGCGGTTCTGCCGGTGGCGGCCCTTCCTCCCCGGCCGCGTCGCCCGCGGCGTCTCCGGCTTGGCCCTGGGCTGGCGCTTGTTGGGCCTGGGCGACCGCGACCGAGATCGGCACGCCCGGTGTCTCGCCCAAACCGCTCCAAATGTCGCCGATCTTGACCGTCAACATGAGCGCCGCCGCGAATATGGTCAGCGGCAGAAACCTGAACCTGGAGGTGCGTTTTGCCATCCCTGAATTGGCCGATCAGCCGGCCGCCCGGATAGCCCTCAAGAGTTCGCGATCTGCCTCCGAGGCGGCCTGGGAGCCGCGCCCTTCCCCGGACGGTCCGCGTTCGCCCGCCGGCGTCTCGACGGATGGTGACGCGCCGCCGGCGCGGGCCGAACGCACGCCGTCTTCCAGCCTATCGGCGGTCGCCGTTGCCCGTTCGATGAGGAACTGCAGATCGTCGCGGATCGCGCCGGCCCGGCCGGTGCATTCGCGCAATTCCTCGGTCGAACCGCGCAGCTTGAGCGTGCTTTCGCGAGCCCGACTGGTCGCGTCCGCGAAGCTCGCGGAAAGGTTTTCGAGCGCCGCGCGGTGCTTGCGCATTTGCGAAAGCTTGCGGTTCAGGACCATTGCATAGGCGATGGTCGTCACCAGCAACATGGCGACCAGAATGTCCAGTGCGATCGAGGGGGTCACGGCCGATCCTTTTGCTTTTCCACGCGATTTTCGATCTGGATGGCGATGCGGTCGCCCTTGCGGCCCATCTTGCCGGTGTACATGGAGACCTCGCCGCACCGCAGGTTCACGAGGCTCTCGGGCGTGGCGTTCAGCATGATCTGCGTGCCCACCTTGAGATCGAAGACGTCCTGGAGGCGCATGACCTGCTCGTCGAGCACGGCCTGGAGCCCCACGTCCGTCAGCCAAAGCTCCTCGGCGAGATGGGTCTCCCAGATGGAGTCGCGGCCGAACTTCTCGCCCATGAACATCTGCAACAGAAGCTCACGCACCGGTTCCAGGGTCGCGTAGGGCAACAGCAGCTCGAGCCTGCCGCCGCGGTCCTCCATGTCGATTCGAAGCTTGGCCACGATGGCCGCGTTGGACGGCCGCGAGATGGTCGCGAACCGCGGGTTCGTCTCCAGCCGGTCGAAGCGGAAATTTACCGGGCTCAACGGCTCGAACGCGGCCCCGAGGTCCGCCAGCATCACGTGAATCATGCGCTCCACCAGGTTCCGTTCGATGGTGGTGTAAGGGCGCCCTTCGATGCGCATCGCGGCGGTGCCGCGCCGTCCGCCCAAAAGCACGTCGACGATGGAATAGATGAGCGACGAATCGACGGTGATGAGGCCGTGGTTGTCCCACTCCTCGGCCTTGAACACGCTGAGAATCGCGGGCAAGGGGATGGAGTTGAGGTAATCGCCGAAGCGGATGCTCACGATATTTTCGAGCGAGACCTCGACATTGTCGGAAGTGAAGTTGCGCAAGCTGGTCGACATCAGGCGCACCAGGCGGTCGAACACCACCTCGAGCATCGGCAGGCGTTCGTACGAAACGAGGGCGCTTTTGAGGATCGCCTGAATGCCGGACCTCTCGCCCGGTTCTTGGTGTTGTTCATCGAAGCCGAGAAGGCTGTCGATCTCCTCCTGATTGAGGACGCGCGTCGATTCGCGAACCCCGGCACCGGAGTCGGCTTCGCTTTCGCCGCCGTCCTCGCCGCCGATCATGGCCTCCCATTCGGCGGCCAGATCGTCCTGTTCGTCGCCGCCGCCGGCGTCGCCCTTGTCCGAGGTCTGCTCGGCCGATTGTTCTTTGCCGTTCTCGGCCGCGGTCTGCTCGGCCGATGGTTCTTCGGCGTTCTCGGCCGCCGGGTCGTCGTCTGCAGGTGCGGTCATCGGCCTTCCTCCGGCGCGCCGAGGCGCGCAAAGGGCCAGGGTCCAAGGAGGCTCACTGGACCAGCATCTCCTTGAAAAGCACGTCGTTGACGCGCGCCGGCGCGACCGCCGCGGCGACGCGGCTCAAAAGCTCCTCGCGCAATCGGTACATGCCGGCCGAGCCCTTGAGGTCCTCGATCCTGAGTTCGCGCAGGTAAACCTGAAAGTTGTCGAGGATTCGGGGCATCATCAGTTCGATCTGGGGCACGTCATCCTGTTCCTGCAGCTCGAGAGCGATGCGAATCTTGAGAAAAGACGCCCGCCGCCCGGTCGCGTTCAGGTTCACCAAAAGTTCGGGCAGGTCGTAGAACACCGCGTTTTCGTCGGCGAACTCCGGGTCTTCTCCGGGGTCGGAGCCGGTCACCATCGCGATCACGGGATCCATGAGGCCGGCCACGTAGGCGCCGCCGATCCCTCCGACAACCAGCAACAAAACTGCGCCAAGAATTAGGATCAGCTTTTTTTGCCGCCCCCCGCGGCGGAACCTTCTCCCTCGTCGCCGTCTTCGCCGTCTTCGTCCCCGGCGGCGCCGGATTCTTCTTCGTCTTCGAGATCGTCGTCGTCAGCCATGGTTCATTTCCCAAACCCGTCGGCGCACGGCCGCGGCCTTTCCGCGCCCAACGCACTGTAGGCACGGATGGTTAATAACAGGTTGAAATCCATGACGTTGCCGGTTCTCGCATCCGCTCGCGCGCGTGGCTCGGCCCGAACGCCCGTCGGTCAACCCGGCGAGTCTATCAGATGGGTCGCGGGACGGGCAATAACTTCCCGCCGGGCGCCCCGATAAACGCCCGTTTCGGTCGCTGGCACGCCGGGGAATTCGGGCTCAAACACTTGATTCCACACGAATTTCTAGATTGGCACGGGGATTGCGGAACCCGGTGTGGGAACGTGTGGACGCTTGAACGAGCATATGCGGAGAGACACAGATGGAAAGTACGTCGATTGTTGCGCTGTCGAGTCAGGCGGCGCTTAGGCGGCAGATGGACATCGTCGCCCACAACATCGCCAACATGAACACCACCGCCTTCAAGGCGGAGAAGATGATGTTCATCGAGCACGTCGTGAAAAGCAAGGGCGGAGAACGCATCTTCGGCGATCGGATCACCTATGTCAGGGACATCGCCACGGTCCGCGACGTCGCCGAGGGCTCCCTGATCAAGACGGGAAATCAGCTCGATTTGGCGATCCGCGGCCAGGGTTACTTCGTCGTCGAGACCGAAGCCGGCGAGCGCTACACGCGCAACGGGCGATTCCGACTCGATGACACCGGACAGCTCGTCAACAACGAGGGCTTCGCGTTGCTGTCCGAAGGCGGGCAACCTTTCTTTCTGAGCCCCAAGGACAACGAAGTCACGATCTCGCGGGACGGGACGCTCAGCAC
>JAKZXM010000032.1:0-3608 GCA_047514975.1 Rhodospirillales bacterium | reverse complement strand
CGGCCTCGGCCTGCCGCCGACGGAACCCTCGCTGGGGCTTTTGATCGCCAACGGCTTCGACACCATGCTGAACGGGCGCTACTGGATCGCCTTCTATCCCGGCATCGCGCTTCTCATCACCATCGTCAGCATCAACCTGATGGGCGACCAGTTGCGCGACGTGCTCAATCCAAGGCTCGAGAGGTAGGCCCACCGCGGGGCGCCTCCTGGCGTGTCCGGCCGCTCACCATCAGAATGGCGTTACCGCATGCGCCGTAAACGGATCGACGATGGTGACGCCGTCCACCAACTGTTCGTGCTGCAGGTCCTCGGTCAGCAAGTAGTCGCAGCCCAAAACTTGAGCCGCGGAAACGATGACCGCGTCCCACCACGAGAAACCGTGACGGTCTTGGGCGCGCCACGCGCCCTCCACGACGGTGCCGTCGATCGCCAGGGGATTCCAAGCCTGCAGTGCCCGAACGTCGTCCCGGGCCTCCTCGGTCGGTAATCCCGGCGTGAGCTTCCTCGTGACGGTCACGTAGTATTCCTGGAGGACCTGGAAACTCAACCGCCCCTCACGCTCACGCCACAGATACTCGATCCATCGATGGGCACGCTGCTGTTTCGTCGGATCCGCGGCATCGCGCGCGTAGACGAGCAGGTTCGTGTCGACGAAGAAGGTCACCGGTGGTGAAGTTCCTCACGCAGGGGCAGGGGCTGGTGGGGTTCGCGGAGCCGCACCGCTGGCTTGCTTAGAAAGCGCTTCATGGCCGCCTCGTAGGCATTCTCTTGACTCATGCGGGCCGTCAGCAACTCGCCCACCAGCTTGGAGACGCTGGTATCGTGGCGGGCCGCCCACACCCGCGCCCATCGGGCAACCGCCTCGGGCACGGTAATAGTGATGTTTCTCATGACAAGAATTTAGTGCTCCGCGAGTTTCGTGTCAAAGGCGGCGTCTCCACCGCCCCCTGGCACCGCCGGCCCTGTCCCGGTATCATGGCGGCACCGTCGAGGGCTTGGGTTCGGCCGGACCGGGCCGGGCGCAAAAGAACGGGGAGGATGCAGATGAGCGCGTTCGATACCATTATCCGCGGCGGCCGGGTGGCGACGGCGGGCGCGGTGGTCCAATGCGATATCGGCATTCGCGCAGGCCGCATCGCGGCCCTCGCCGACTCGCTCGACGGCGCCCAGAACGTGATCGACGCCGACGGGCGGACTGTGACGCCGGGCGGCGTCGACGGCCACTGTCACATCGATCAGCCGAACGAGGAAGGCTGGGTGTGCGCCGACGACTTCTTCACCGGCACGCGTTCGGCGCTGGCCGGCGGCACCACCACCGTAATTCCCTTCGCCCAGCAGTTCCGGGGCCGGTCCTTGCGCGCCGCGGTCGACGAATACCGCGGACGCGCCGACGGCAACGCGCTCATCGACTACGCCGTCCACATGATCGTCTCCGACCCGAGCGAACAGGTTT
Source organism: Rhodospirillales bacterium (assembly GCA_047514975.1). Classification (GTDB taxonomy): domain Bacteria; phylum Pseudomonadota; class Alphaproteobacteria; order Rhodospirillales; family JASLLV01; genus JASLLV01. The sequence goes on along the minus strand of JAKZXM010000032.1, from coordinate 2,155 downwards.
TGGGCCAGGAGCTGCCGGCCCTGATCCACGACGGCTACACCTCGTTCAAGATCTACATGACTTACGACGATCTCAAGCTGAACGACCGCCAGATTCTCGACGTGCTTGCGCTGGCGCGGCGCGAGGGGGCCTTGGTGATGGTGCACGCCGAGAACGCCGACTGCATCTCCTGGTTCACCGACCGGCTGGAAGAGGCGGGCAAGATCGCGCCCAAGTATCACGCCGCCTCGCGCCCTGGGCCGGTGGAACGCGAAGGCACGCATCGCGCGATCACCTTGGCCGAGCTTTTGGACGTCCCCATCTTGGTGGTGCACGTCTCGGCCCGCGAGGCGGTCGACGAGATCCAGAGGGCGCGCTCCCGCGGTCTCAAGATCTTCGCCGAGACCTGCCCGCAATACCTGTTCCTCACCGCCGACGATCTGGACAAGCCCGGATTCGAGGGCGCCAAGTGCATCTGCAGCCCGCCGCCCAGGGACAAGGCGAACCAACAGGTGATCTGGGACGGGATTCGCGGAGGCACCTTCGACGTGTTCTCGTCGGACCACGCGCCCACCCGCTTCGACGATGCCCAGGGTAAGAAGGTGCGCGGCACCGACAGCTCGTTCCGCTGGGTCCCGAACGGCGTGCCCGGCCTCGAGACCCGGATGCCGCTGCTGTTTTCGGAAGGCGTCGGCAAGGGCGTGATCGATCTCGAGCGGTTCGTCGCGCTCACCGCCACCAACCAGGCCAAGATCTACGGGATCTACCCCCGGAAGGGCACCATCGCGGTCGGCTCGGACGCCGACATCGTGATCTGGGACGATGACCGCGAGACGACCATCACCAACGAGACCCTCCACCACGACGTGGACTACACGCCCTACGAGGGGATGACGATCAAGGGTTGGCCGGCGATCACGATTTCGCGCGGAGACGTGGTCTGGGCGGACGGCGAGGTCCGCGCCGAGAAGGGCCGCGGCGCCTTTCTTCCATGCGCGTTGTCCACGGCGGCCGCGCCGCTCGGACGTCCCGTGGCCAGGATCTGAGCCCGCCGTACGCGCCGCGCGGGTCCGGAGCGCTCGCGTGAATCGGCTGCCAAGACGACGGCTGGGACGGACCGACGTCAAACTGACGGTGCTGGGCCTCGGCGGATCGACCATCGGAAACCTGTACCGTCCGGTCTCGGAACGCGACGCGACCGCCACGATCGAAAGCGGCTGGCGCGCGGGCATCCGGTACTTCGACACGGCGCCGCTCTATGGTTCAGGCCTCGGCGAACACCGTGTGGGACGGGTGCTCGGCCAGCACCGGCGCGACCGCTTCGTGCTTTCCACCAAAGTCGGGCGGCTGCTCCGCCCGCTCGAGGCGGGCGCGGGTGCGGACATGCGCTCGCGGAACGCACTGCCCTTTGCTCAAAGCTACGACTACAGCTACGACGGCGCGCTGCGATCGATCGAGGACAGCCTGCAACGCCTGGGCCTCGGGTGCATCGACGTGGCGCTCATCCACGACATCGACGCCTACCACCACGGCCCGCAAGAACAGAAACGGCGCTACCGCGAGGCCATGGAAGGCGCGTATCCGGCGCTGGCGAGGCTCCGCGACGAAGGCGTGCTGAAGGCGATCGGCGTCGGGACCAACGACTGGCGCGTTTGCGAGCGGTGCGCGAACGACGCCGATTTCGACTGCTTCTTGCTTGCCGGGCGATATACCCTGCTGGAACAAGGCGCGCTGGCATCGTTCCTGCCGCTCTACGCGCGCGAGGGAATCGGGGTCGTGTGCGGCGCGCCTTTCAACTCGGGCATTCTCGCCCGGGGCGCCGTCGGGGCGGCCACGTACAACGATGCGCCGCCGCCGGCGGCGGTCCGCGACAAGGTGCGGCGCATGGAAAGGGTCTGCAAGCGGCACGGGGTCAAGATGGCGGCCGCGGCGTTGCAGTTCCCGCTCGCGCACCGGGCGATCGCATCGGTTCTTCCCGGCGTGCGCGGCCCGGCCCAGGTGGAACGGAATTTGCGGCTTTTCCGAGACGCGATTCCTGCGGATTTTTGGCGCGCGCTCGTCTCCGAAGGGCTGCTGGACGCGGCGGCGCCGGTCCCGAAAACCCGAGAGGCCCTTCCCAACACGAAGGGATGAAGACATTGGAGCACATCATAGTCACGCGCCCACGGCCAGGGGT
>JAKZXM010000031.1:0-7402 GCA_047514975.1 Rhodospirillales bacterium | reverse complement strand
ATATTATCCCGTCAGACGCGCGAATCTGGGGGCCAGGCGATTCACGAATCCGCGCGCCCGATTCGTCGCAGTCGCGGAATCGGTCCCCCTCGTTCGCAAATTCGGGCCAGCGGGGATGCAGCGAATGACACCCCGGTTAGGGACGTTCAGGCGTTGCGAAGGCGGGCCGGCGGAAAGATTAGGCCGGGCGGTTCGGTGCCTTCCGGAGACGCGCGGCCCTGGGCCGTTGAACCGGGGTGGTGGGCGCGAAACCTAAGGTTCCCTTGGGATCCAGCCGTCAGGGAAGGGAGCGAGGGGCGCCGCACGCGCGCGTAATTTTGGGCGGCTCGTCCGGCCGGTTCGAGTCCGCGCGATGCGCGCACCTTTTTACGGATCGACATTCCCCAGGCCCGGACCCGCATGGCGGCCGCGCAAGGCTATTGACATTTAATACAACATATTGTGGCATCCGCCGGGACGCCCACCTATTTGTAGATTCAATAGGTTGGCTCTGTCGGGTACGGAGGGAACATGGAATTGATGGACAGAGTTAAGCACTGGCTGCGCCAGATCACCGAGGTCGGCCTGTTGCTGGTCGCCGTCTTCATCGTGATTCAACTTCTATTCGGAAGCCAATGGCTGGCTGCGGCCAACGTCGTCCAAAATCTGATCGACCTCATTCGGGCATTGGGCGACAACGGCTTGGTCGGACTGATCGCCATCGCGATCATTCTCTGGTTGTTCGCCAAGAGGCAACCGGGCTAGGCCAAGACGTTCGGCGGAACGGAAGCATCGGCCGCAAGCTCTTCCGGTCCCGTTTCCGCCATTGGAATCGCCCCGGCTTGGTAAGGCCGGGGCGTTTCTTATTCGCCGTCGGGATCGTCCGGCTCGTCTTTCGTCATGTCGATCGCCGCGAGCGCTTTCGAGCCGCCAAGGATTTCCGATTATGCGGGTGACGCCGGTCTTGTTCCCATAGGGGCGGCCTGGCCGCGCCTGCCACGCCGATGAACGCGCGCGCGGGTCGACCCGGTTCAGTTGGCGGGCGATATGCGACGACCGACGGGCGGATGGGTCCGGGCACGACAAACCGGCCGGCGGAATGCCGATCGATCGCTAAGACGAAGAAGCGCGTTACCGGTCCGGCTCGGTGCCGCTCATGATCGCGGCCGGATTCGACCACGCGGGTCTGCCCGCGTGTTCGTGGCCCATGGTCGGGCGCTTGGGTATCCACAAGTCTGCCGGCCGGCGGTCGCCTTCACCCACTTCGCGGGGTGTATCGGCCCATCTCGCGACAAGATCCTCGTAGGCGAACACTGTCGCCATTTGCGGTCCCTCCGAAAAACAGGGATCGCCAAAACAAGGGGACATTGTCAAACGAGATCGTGAAGCAATGGTAAATCGATCGGGTGTTTTCGAATGCCCGGGGCGGTGGTCGGCAAGGGGATCGCCACCGATCATTCCATGGTGCCGCCAAGCCGGGCGGGCACGCAGACGCTATCAGGCAGCGCTTATTGTTCTCGACGCTTCGCGATCATGGCCTGCCGGACGCTCCTCGTCATGCGGGCGGGCGCGTCGTTCAAGGATCGCGAGGGTCCGCGAATCCTCGGCCCTGGCCTCGCGCACGCGCGCAAGGCCGTTGTCCGCCTTGGTGAGACGCTTGTCCAGCGCCTGGATCCGGGTGACGAGCTCGGCAAGCGCCGATTCGACGGCGACGGCGCGGGCGTTCGCGTCGTCTTCCACGTGCCGCTGAATCCTCGTCTGAAGGGATGCAGCACACCAAAGCGCGGCAAAGCCGAGGAAAAACGCAAGGACGCTGAGCAATATCTGCAAAACCGCCTCGTGCCGATGAGTTCGCGGTCCATGACCACACGTCCATGCGACATCATGGGCATTAAAGACTGGTTAACGCCTGCTGTGGGGCGACGAGACCATTCGGGGCCCGTGGCTTACCTTGATCGCGCGTCGACTCCACGGTCCGCACTTTCTTGCGCGGCCGCATCGAGGACCCGCGCGAGAACCGCGGGCTCGTGTGCGCCCGCGATCGCGAAACGGCCGTCGAAGACGAACGACGGAACGCCGGTGACGCCGAGTTTCTGCGCCCGGGCGTGCTCTTCGTATACGAGCCGCACATCCTCATCGCCGGTGAGGTATCGCTCAAGCTCGGACGCATCCAGTCCGAGCCGCGCGCCGATCGCGACGAGTTCCGCCACCTTGCCGATGTAGCGTCCGGTGACGAAATAGGCGAAGAACAGGGCTTCGACCGCGCTGTCGGCCTTGCCGTTCTCGGCCGCACGGAGAATGAAGCGGTGCGAATTGACCGAGTTCGCCGTCCGCGCGATGCGCTCGAACGCGAATTCGATGTCGACCATCCGTCCCGCGGTGCAGATCGCGCCGTAGACGCTGCGCGCTCTTTGTTCGCCCCGAATTTCTTGATCAGGTAGGTGTTGCGCTCAACGCCTCCTTCGGGCATTCCCGGGTTTAACAGGAACGGTCGCCAGCGCACCGTGGGCGAAAGGTGCGGGCGCAAGGCCAACGCCTTTTCGAGCCGGCGCTGCCGATGTAGCACCACGGGCAGACGGTGTCGTAGACGATGTCGACGTTCATCGATCCGTCAGTCCAGGTTCGTCCGGGCGCGCGCAAGCAGGCCGTCCGCGTTCTCTCCGGTTTCGAGTTCGGCAAGGCCCACTTCGACCGGCACCGAAATCGGCTGGTACACCTCGGCGACGGCGAAGTCCGTATGGCTGATGATGCCGGCGATCCGCTGCATCACGGCGCGCGCATCTCGAAGCGGGGTATCGGGCAAGAGGACGCAAAAGTCGTGCGCGGAGTATCGCGCGATCAGATCCTCGACCCGGATCAGGCCTGTGATCCACTGACCGATCTGGCGAACCAGGTCGTCCGCCGCGGAATCGCCGAAATGCACGCGCACGTCCTGGGCCTCGGGAACGGACAAGAAGACTGCCGTCACATTCTTGCGCCACGTGCGCGCGTCGGTGGTCACTCTTTCGATATCACCGTTCAGAAATTCGCGGCTGTAGGTTCCGGTCGCCGGGTCGAGGGTCGCCGGTCCCTTGGTTCCCTCGAGCTTCGCGCGAATGCTCCAGCGCCGACGTTGACGGTCCACCAGGGTTTTCAAGACGAAGCGAAACTCCGCCTCGTCGAAGGGGGCGAGCACAAGCCGGCTGACCCCTCGGCCATAGGCCCGGGCCATGTCCGCGAAACTGTCACGCGCCGCCGCCACGACCATCGGCACGTTGAAGAGCCGCGGATTGTTGCGGACGTGCTCGCACAGCTCCAGGACGGGTTCGCTTGCCTCGCCGTCGCCAAGGAAGACGACGCAGGCGTCGAACGCGCGCTCGTCGAGAAGCTGTTCGGCCTGGGAGACGCCGTCCGCCGGCTCGATCGTGCAACCGCCGCCGAATGTTGCGCCGAGCAGTGCCTGGCGATCGGCGTCGGCCCCGGCCACGACCAGGGCTTGCCGCGCCCCGGGGTCGGCCGGCTCCAACGCCCCCGGCTCATGGCCGAATTCGCGGGCGAGGGCCACCCGGCGGGCGAGCTCGGCGCGCATGGTCGAAAGCCGTAGCAGGGGCTGCAGCCGGAACCACAGCGCGCTCAGCCCCTCGTCCGCCATCACCACGTCGTCGGCGCCGGCCTCGAGGGCGCGTCGGAAGACCTCGGGGCTTCGATCGGCGCGGGCGAGCACGACGGGAACGATTGCATCGCCGCCGCTCAAGCCCGACGCGGTCCGGAAACCATCGAACGCCGAAGACGAGGCGTCGATGATCACGACGTCGGGCCGCGCCTCGCGGACCGTATCGCCGAGTCCGGCGGCGGCGTCGAGCACGCGCGTCGAGTAGTCGTGGCTCGTCAGGTGCTCGACCAACCCGTCCCGATACGGCGAGTCTTCGCCGGCTAGAAGGATGTTTGCAAGGCGGCTCATGGCAGGGAGATCGGCAATGGCCTCATAAGATCCGCGAATCCGGCGCGCCCGTCGATTCGCCGCCCCGGATTATACAGCGGGTCAGATCGCGCGCAGCCGCCCATCATCTGCCGTATGGGAAGGCGGAGACTCGGTTCGGCGGCCCCAACGATCACCCGCCGGGGATCGATGGCACCGTTGGCCGCTGCCCGCTCGACAACAACGAAAAGAATGACCCGCGCTCGCCCGATCGGGTCCGCAAGTCAACCATTCCTTGCCCGCCCCGTTCGCTCGGGACGGGTGATGTCTTGCCGGGGCCGGGAAGGCCGCGCCGGCTGGTCCGTCGCGCTCAGTACATGATCCGGCCGACGACCGTGCCCATCGCGCCCCAGATCCGCTCCGAAAAGACATAGCCGAGCGTCAACGCCGCGGTCCACGAAAGCGGCGAGATCCACCAGGACAGTTTTCGCCTCGCGCCGCGCCGCGGGCGTGGTGCGCGAGCGCGGGTCCGCCGCAAGTTGATGCGCCGCTCGCGGCCCTCGCGTTCTTCGGCCAATAGTTCGAGGTTGTGGGCAAGCTCACGGATGGTGAGCGAGGTCGTCCTTGCGTACATGGCGCTTACCCCGTCTTTCTATGGGTTCGATCGAATGCGGCGCCGTTCTCGGGCCGCGGCCATGCACGCAGGCATAAACCGCGATCCTTACCGAACCGTTAACGCCGCCGTCATCCGTTGCCGGCGGCCGGCCGCGGGTCGACTCTCGACCAATTTCCATGTGAATTTGCCTTCTCGACAAGGCGGGCGAGAGCGATCACAATTCGCTCTCGTTGCGCCCCAGCGTGGTTTCACGCGAGGGGGAATGGACGACTATTCGTATCGCGCGTGACTCAGAGGACGGACTGATGCCGACAGGGACCGTAAAATGGTTCAACCCGACCCGAGGCTACGGGTTCATCGAGCCTGAAGATGGCTCCAAGGACGCTTTCGTTCATATCACGGCCGTGCAACGCGCGGGGCTCGCCACCCTTCGCGAAGGCCAGAAGATCGAGTACGAACTGGTTCCCGGGGACCAAGGCAGAAGCTCGGCCGAAAGCCTTGTCGTTCTAGACTGAGCGCCCCCCTCCGCGCCTCTCGGCCGGGGCGCAATCCGAGATTTCTTCTCCAAGGCGCCCTTGTGCCGCGACGCGAAGCGTCCCGAACGCGGCAACTCGGCCCGTCGCAGTCTCGCGCGCGTTCGCCCGGATAGACCGGATCGCGGTCGGTCGGTTTCGACTGTGGCGATCCAGCGGGCGCGTAATCTGGTCTATACTATCGATGTCGAGCGGATCGGCGCGTTTGATTGGAACCGCGATCCGCTCTAGCGCTTTCGGCGCACCCCCGGCCACAGGAAGAAGACGGCCGCCATCGTGGCCAGCCCTACGACGGTCATCAACGACACCGCTCGCGCGCCGCCGAGAATGCTCGCCAGCAATCCCAGGTGGACGTACCCAAGCTCGCCCACGCCGATGCACGTGGTCAAGGCGCCCAGCATGCGCGAGCGCATTTCGGGTTCCGCGGCCATGTAGACGAGCGCCGACTGGTTCGCGCCGAAGCACGCGGTGCCGACCCCGGCGACGAGAAGGATGGCGATGGCGATTTCGTACCCCGACGCGAACGAGAACGCGCAAATCGCGACGAGCAGGAGAATGCAGCCGAAAAAAAACATGCGCTGGCGGTTGCGCGGCTGAAAGGTGGAGATGAGCAGTCCCGTCGTCACCGCGCCGAAGCCGATCGCGGTGATCAACAGCCCGATCGGCAACGGGCTCAGGCCCAACTCCTCCTTGCCGATGACGGGAACCATCGCAATGAACGGAAACGCGAAGAAATTCATCAACACCGTGACGGCGAATACGCCCATCACTACCGAATTGGTGCGCGCGTAACGGAACCCCTCTGCCAGATCGGCCACGAGGCGGACCTTGGGCGCCGTCGCGGGGCGCGGCCGAACCCGAAGCCCGGCGACGAGAAGAGTCGCGATGACGTACAGCGCGGCGCTAAGCGCGTAGGCGCCTTCGAGCCCGATGAGTTCGTACATCAGGCCGCCCGCGGCGGGGCCCAGTAGCTGGGTTCCGCTCATGGTCACCGAATCCAACGACAGCGCCGGACCCGCCCGTTCGGCGCCCACGACCTCGCCGATCATGGTGCGGCGGACCGCGAACTCGGTCGCGCCGTAAGTGCCGTTCAAGAACGCGCCGAACGCGATGTGCCACACCTCGATGGCGCCGGCCGCGACCAGCAGGCCAAGGATCGCGGCGACCGCCGCGAGCGTTCCAAGGCCCGCGATCATGATTGTCTTGCCGTTCACGCGCCGCGCCAGCGCGCCGGCGGCGGCGCCGAACAGCACCATCGGGAACATCCGCGCGAACACCATCAGCGCGACCGCGTTCGCGGACCCCGTCAAGTCGAAGATGAAGACGCTGATCGCGAGTATCTCGAGCCAGCGAACGGTTCCGTACAGGCCGCCGGCAAACCACAGCCGCCGGTAATCGCGGTCGCGGAACAGCGCGATCGGCATCGGGACGGGCCTCGCCCCGCTCTGAGGGCGGCCCGAGATTGGGTCCCGCTCGCTCACCGCCGGGGAATCGCTGGGACGCATTCCATGACGCCAATCAATGCGCGCCCGATCCGCCCGTCAAGTCGAACGCGCAGGCCGGGGGCGGGAATCGCAGTGCAGGCAGTCTGGGAGAACTCTACCAAAGACGCTTGTTCGCGAACGCTTTTCCCGATCCGGATTTGAAAATTTTTCGAGCTCGCGGGCACTTTTCTCGGTTTGCGCTGCAATGTAGGACTTGAGTGTGACGGGCATGTACGCCTTGGGTGACGTGACTTGACCCTGTTCGTGCGAGGTCATTCTTCATCGACGGTCGTTGGTCGGGCCGACGTAGATGTCCCCGCAGCGCAGTTGGAGAAAATAGACGTACCACAAGGCGGGTACAGTCTTCCTTCGCTCTTGGAAGAGCTGCGCGAGACACTCCTCCGCCTAAACCCCTTCGCGCGCCAGTCCACTTCGTGGCCTGCCACATGGGGACAGTCTCCCTTCGCTCCCAAAGGAGCTTCGGGAGACACTCCTTCGCTCTAACGCTTTCGGGTGGCCTGCCACCCGAAAGCGTTAGAGCGAAGGCTGGCGGATGGGGTGGGATTCGAACCCACGAGGGGCGTTAACCCCTGCCGGTTTTCAAGACCGGTCCCTTCAACCACTCGGGCACCCATCCGCACTGACGCGATGTCTCTGAAATCGTTGTCGAATTCTTGATGTTTTCGTTGCGGCCAATGGCCGGCTGAGCGGCCGAAAATAGGCGTTTGCAACTCCTTTGCAACCCAATCAGGCCGGGGCGCGTTCTAATTCCGTTCGCAGCGCCGCGTCAATCTTCATGGCCGCGTCCTCCTGCATCCCTGGAATGACGTGCGAGTAGACATCGAGCGTGATCGCCACGCTGGCGTGGCCTGGCCTGCCCCCGATTAGTGGT
>JAKZXM010000030.1:0-5709 GCA_047514975.1 Rhodospirillales bacterium | reverse complement strand
GGGCGAAGCCTTTCGCGGCCGGTCTGGGCGCAAGCATCATCCTTGGGGTCGGTCATTTGGCCAGCAGCATCGCCGTCGTATTGGTGTTTTTCGCCCTCAAGGAATGGTTTGAGCTCGGCGAATTGTGGTGGATGAACACCGCGGCCGGCGCGTTGCTGATCGGTCTCGGATCGTGGGAGCTACGCCACCAACACGGCCACGGACATGAGCACTACCACCACGGCCATCCCGACCACGGAAATGGCGAGCCATCCCAACGAAAAGGCGGCGGCGGGCTGTGGCGCATCGCCGGGGCGGCCTTCGTGCTGGGCTTCGTGCACGAAGAGGAGTTCGCGATCATCGGTCTTTGCGCCGGATTCGAGCTCTGCCTCGAGATCATGGTGGTCTACGCCCTTGCGGTCATCCTCGCGATGGTTGCGCTGACCCTGCTGATGATCGCCGGCTACTGGCGCTTGGAGGGCCGGCTCGAACACGTGGCGCGCCATCTGCCCAAGTTATCGGGCGCGATCCTCATCGCCATGGCACGGGCTTTATCGCCGGGATTCTGTGATCCGAGGGATCGACGCCGCCCTCATGGCGTTCACCACGGCCGTCGGCGGACCGCGGTTGTCCGATTCGGACGGATCTCGATCCGGTCTAGTAGAGGCCGCCTTCATCGCCGGCGCCGGGGGAATCGTCCGCCGGCGCTTCCGAATCGGCGGCACCGCCGGCCGCCGTGGCGAACCCTTCGAGCGCGTCGGCCAGCGCCGTGAACGCGTGCTCGGCGAAGGCGCTGTCGGGGTACACCTCGAGAAAACTCTGGTAGGCGTCCGCCGAGCCGAGCCGGTTGGCCGCGATCCAGGCGTCAAGCTCGCCGCGCTCGGCCGCCGCCGCCGCGCCCATGCCGAACACGGACGAGACCAACAGCGCCTTGAGAATCAGGTATCGGCTCTTGACCCGGCTCAACGTCGGTTCTCCTGAATGCCGGACCAATAATGCATGAATCCCGTTCGGCCGACTGTGACGGCGGTCACACGGCGCGCACTCGAACGGTGCCAAGGCGCGCGGATTCAGCGATCGACGTCGTCGGGCGCGCGGCCCTCGTCTTCGGGCGCCGTCAGGATGCGGTCAAGCTCGGCGATCGGGGCGCGGGTGCCGAATGAGATGATTCCGGCCGGCCGCCATTTGGCGCGGAAGATCGAAAGCCGGCGTTGGAAGTAGAGCGGCCACTGCATCTCGGGCGCGAACCGCTCGCGCGCGGCCTGGGGCGGAAGATACTCGAACGCGAGCCGGCGTTCGCGGAACAGCTCGAAACGGTCGCTGTCGGTCAGGAACACCGGCACCGAATCGCGCTTGCGGCAGTAGCCTTCCACCGTATCGAAGACGTGGACCAACTGCTTGGGCGAAAGCCCGAAGGCGGTGACCGCGATGATGCGCTTGCCGGCGTTGGTCTTGGCGTGCGGGACTAGTGGCGCGCGACGACGAAGCTCGTCCCACACGGGTTCCGCCGGCGGCGCGTCGTCGTCTCCTTTGCGTTTCGCCAAAAGCGAGCCGAGGCGTGCAAACACGTTCTTGAGGCGCGACGGTGCGCGCGCGGCGGCGGCATTCCCCGCCAAGGCCGCGAGCCGTTGTCTCAGCGCCCCGAGTTCTCGGTTCAACGCCGCGTTCCGAACGCCCTCGGAATCGAGACGCGCATGCACTGCCGCCAGCCCCTCGCCAAGATCGTCCGGCGCGCGCACGTCGGCGCTCGGCTCGTCGGAAGGATCCACAAGGGAGTGAGGCGGAGCCTTCGACCACCGCACCTTGGCGCCCCTGTTGGGCGCACGTTTCGACTCCGTTTCGTTCACGCCGCTTCCAATCGCACGCGCCACACACCCATGACCTATCGGCCAAGAAGGCCGTCCTTTCAACCGTTTCGTCCGTTCCGGCCCCATGATACGGTTCGATCGCTCTCGCGTCACGAACGCGCGAACGGATCGAAGATAAGGGGAAATTTCCTGGGCACCCGGCGTTACGACATCGTCGTCATCGGCGATCTGCGCTTTCCCGGCGGCACGGCGTCGGGAGCTGCCGAGCAAATTCGCGCCCAGGCGAAGGCGGGCTATCGAACGGCGTTGATCCACCTCAAGGGGCCGGTGCTCAAGTACCCCCACCCGTTCAACCCCAATATCCGCCGCTGCATCGATGAAGGGCTGGCCGAGCTGGTGAACCCCGATGTGGCGATCGAGGCGCCGCTGGCGCTCGCGTACCATCCGCAGATCTTCACCCACCTTCCCCACCGACCCCTCAAGGTGACGGCCGAGACCAAGCTGTTGGTGATCAACCATCCGCTCGTCGACGGTTATGGCGAGCCCTTTTACGACTGGGCGGCGATCAACGCCAACGTCCAGGAGTCGCTCGGCGGCGGGATCGAATGGGCGCCAGTGGGCCCGCTGGTGCGGGCGCCGGTGGCCGGCCTCGCCCATGCGCCGCCCCTCTTCCCGGACGACTGGCTCGAGGTGCTTGATCCGGACGAGTGGCGGGCCAAGCGCCAAGGCTTCGTCGGCGCGCGCCCGGTGATCGGCCGCCACAGCCGCCCCGATCCCTTAAAATGGCCCGACGACGCCGAAAGCGTGCTCGCGGCCTACCCCGACGATCCCGCCTGCCGGGTCCGCATTCTCGGCGGCGGGCCGTTCCTCGGCAATCTCGTCGGCGCGATTCCTTCGAACTGGGAGGTGCTGCCTTTCAACGCACTTCAGCCCAAGGCGTTCCTCGAGACCATTGACTTCTTCGTCTACTTCCACAACAGCCGCTGGGTCGAGGCATTTGGCCTGGCAGTCGTCGAGGCCATGGCGAGCGGCGCGATCTGTGTCCTGCCGCCGCATTTCGAGCTTCTGTTCGGCGACGCCGCGGTCTATGGCCGCGCAACCGACGTCAAGGACATCGTCGCCCGCCACTATGAGGATTTCTCGGCATCCCGCGCCCAGACGGAGAAGGCCGACGCTTTGGTGCGCGCGCGCTTCAGCCACCAAGCCCACGCACACAGGATTCGCGCACTCATCGGCCCGCCACGCGCCGAAGTTGCGCCCGTGGCGGCCGAAACACCCGCCACCCCGGCTGTGGCGCGCCGGATCCTCTTCGTCACCTCGAACGGCGTCGGCATGGGGCACCTGACGCGCATGCTGGCGATCGCGCGCCGCTGCGCCGGCGACATCCAGCCGGTCTTCGCCACGATGTCCCAGGCCCGAAAGGTCGTGGAGGACCAGGGCTATCTGGCCGAATACATCCCCTTCCACGGCTATCTCAAGTGCGACCTCGTGAGCTGGAACCACTTCCTCCGCCACGAGCTGAGCGAGATGATCTCGTTCTACGACGCCCCGGTCCTGGTCTTCGACGGCAATGTCGCCTACGGCGGGTTGGTGAGCGCGCTCGCCGACCACCCGGCGTGTCTCGGGGTGTGGTGCCGACGCGCGCTCTGGCGCCCCGGCGCGCAAGCCGAGGAGAACATCCGCCGCGAGACCGCCTTCCACGCCGTCCTCGAGCCGGGCGAGATCGCGGCCGCATATGACGCCGGCCTCACCACCGAGTTCCGCGACAAGACGCGCCTGGTCGATCCCATCCGGCTTCTGGATGCGGGCGAGATGCTGAGCCACGAGGAGGCGCGGGCCGAGCTCGGGCTCGAGATGGAGCGCCCGGCGGTGCTCGTCCAGCTCGGCTCGGGCAACAACTACGACTACGACGAGGTGCGCAAGCTCACCCTCGCGCGGCTGATCGAGGACCGTGACACGCAGGTCGTGGTCGCCGAATGGCTCATCTCCGACGATCCGGTGCCGTTGCCCGACGGTGTTAAGCGCCTCAGCCTTTATCCGATCGGGCGCTATCTCAACGCCTTCGACTTCGCCGTCAGCGCCGCCGGCTACAACGGCTTTCACGAGCTGTTGGATGCCGGCGTGCCGACGGTCTTCGTTCCCAACGAGAACCCGATGATGGACGAACAGGTGGTTCGGGCCGAATTCGCCGCGCGCAACGGCCTCGGCCTTTGCGCCCGGACCCGCGAGCCCTACAGGATTGGCCCCCATCTGGAACGCATGATGGACGACGCCTTCCGTGCCGAAGTCCGCGCCCGTTGTGCCGAGCGGGCGCGTCCCAACGGCGCCTCGGAAGCGGCCACGTTCATCGGCGAGTTGACCAAGACGCTTCGCGGCGACCGCTCGCCGCGCGAGTTCTGGACGCGCGATCCGGGGCCGACGCCTTCGAGGCTTCGGCCATGAGAACGCCTGCGCGCTTTGCTTTGGCCGCCGTGGCGGCGTTGGCTCTTACACACTTCGCCGTACGCTCGGCCGACGCGCAGTCCGCGGGCGCATCCGTCGACGCGGTGATGGAGGCATTGCGCTCGGTCCCGGCACGAAACGGGGAAAAGGCCCTTGGCGAGAAGGGATTCGCCCGGTCTACGGAACGCGATCTGCGTGCGACAATTGCCGGAAACACGCTGAAATCGGGAGATTCCTACAGCTACTACGGCGACGATGCGACCATCGCCATCCGCGAGCTTTCGTTGGGCGGCGGCCTCGAAAGCACCGGGACCTGGACGGTCGAACAAGAAGGTCTTTGCCATTCGGTGCGCGAAGGCCACGCGTTCTGCATCGGCGTGTTTTTCCGAGGCGACGAAATGCTGTGCTGGCCCGCCATCGGCTGGGCGCCCGACGACGTGGGTTACCTCCGCCGGTGCTCGCTGCTTGCCGGGAACCGAACCCAAAACCCGCCCGACGATCAGATCGCCGCGATCGCACCGACGGCGCCGGAGCGAGCGTCGCCCTCGGTGGCCGATCTGCGTGCGCTTTCGGTGGACGAGGTGCTGCGCGAACTCAGGGACGTGGCGGCCGAGGACGCCGCGGCAAAGCTCGCCGAGTTTGGCTTCGTGCGCGTGGCGGCCGACGCGCTCACCCAAAGGGTCGCGGGGAATACGCTGCGGGCGACGAATTCGCTCAGCTTCTACGCCAAGGACCGGACCGTGGCGCTCAAGGAGCTCGAGCTCGGCGGGGGCCTCAGCGCCGAGGGCCGGTGGGCGATCGTCGAGGCGAACCTCTGCCATTCGGTCCGGGACGGCCACCAGTTCTGCAACGGGCTGTTCTTCCGCGACCACGAGCTGTTGTGTTGGCCGGGGATCGGTTGGGCGCCCGACGACGTCGATTTCCTCAGGCGCTGCGCGATCGTCACCGGCAACAAGGCGCGATAGGGAACGCTGCGGCCGTCAGTAGAGGCCGCCTTCCTCGCCGGCGCCGGGGGAATCGTCCGCCGGCGCTTCCGAATCGGCTGGCCCGCCGGCGGCGGTGGCGAACCCCTCGAGCGCGTCCGCCAGCACCTCGAACGCGATCTCGGCGTACGTGCTGTCCGGAAACGCCTCGAGGAAGCTCTCGTAGGCGTCCGGCGTGCCCAGCCGGTTGGCCGCGATCCAGGCGTTCAGCTCGCCGCGCTCGGCGGCCTGCGCCGCGCCGAGCCCGAACGCGGCGAGATCAGAAGCGCCTTTAGGATCAGGTATCGGCTTTTCACTCGGCTCATGACGCGCAAGCCTCGTCAGACCGTATCGATCGCTACGCGAACAGGTCGTCGGGATCAACGAGGCCGCTGACGCCGAGCAGCGTGATCGAGCCCCCGGTTCGAGATCGACCACCGTGTCGGCGGCGCCGTCGCCGTTTGCGTCCTGCTCGGTCGTTCTCGTCAACGCGATGCCGTCCTCGAACAGGAGTACGT
>JAKZXM010000029.1:0-3132 GCA_047514975.1 Rhodospirillales bacterium | reverse complement strand
AGGAGCGCCGCGCCCACCATCCCGCGATGGCCGACGACCCACACGCGCTTACCCAAAAGCGAATAGGACGGGCTATTCGGCACGGGCGCGCGTGTCCCCTTTCATACCCTCGAGATCGGCATCTACCATCTCGCGAACCAGATCGCGAAAGCTGGTGCGGTGTTTCCAGCCGAGCCTTTGCCGCGCCTTCTCGGGATCGCCGAGCAGCGTGTTGACCTCGGTCGGGCGGAAGTAGCGGGCATCCACCTCGACCAGCACCTTGCCCGAGGCTGCATCAAACCCCTTTTCGCCAAGGCCCTCGCCGCGCCATTCGATGGATCGCCCGATCTCGGCAAAAGCG
The DNA here is from genome assembly GCA_047514975.1 of Rhodospirillales bacterium. Classification (GTDB taxonomy): domain Bacteria; phylum Pseudomonadota; class Alphaproteobacteria; order Rhodospirillales; family JASLLV01; genus JASLLV01. Next base: position 2,792 of record JAKZXM010000029.1, on the reverse strand, counting down.
GTCTCCACGAATTCCCGGACCGAGTGGGTTTCGCCGGTGGCGAGCACGTAGTCGTCGGGTTCGGGCTGCTGAAGGATCAGCCACATGCCCTCAACGAAATCGCGGGCGTGACCCCAGTCGCGCTCAGCGTCGAGATTCCCGAGATACAGCTTTTCCTCGAGGCCCAGTTCGATCGCCGCGACGCCGCGCGTGATCTTGCGCGTGACGAACGTCTCGCCGCGCGATGGCCCCTCGTGGTTGAACAGGATTCCGTTGGAGGCGTGCATCCCGTACGCTTCGCGGTAGTTCACCGTGATCCAGTACGCGTACAGCTTTGCCGCGCCATAGGGGCTTCGGGGCCGGAACGGCGTTCGCTCGTTCTGAGGAAACTCCTCGGCGTTGCCGAACAGCTCCGAGGTAGACGCCTGGTAGTACCGGGTTGATTCGTTGAGGCCGAGGATCCTCGCCGATTCCAGCAGGCGAAGCGCGCCCAGCGCATCCGCGTTGGCCGTGTATTCGGGTGTCTCGAAACTGACCTGTACGTGGCTCTGCGCTGCCAGGTTGTAAATTTCCGTGGGTTTGCACTCTTGAACGATGCGCACCAGGTTGGTGGCGTCCGTCATGTCGCCGAAGTGCAAGAAGAAGCGAAGGTTTTCGCGATGCGGGTCCTGATACAGGTGATCCACGCGCTCGGTGTTGAACGACGACGAACGCCGTTTGATCCCGTGAACCACATAGCCCTTGTCGAGCAGGAATTCGGCGAGGTACGCACCGTCTTGGCCGGTGATCCCGGTGATCAGGGCAACCTTTTCCGCCATTCCTGAGCTTCGCTGGCCAGTCGCGTGACTTCGACAACGGCCCAGACATTAAGGCCGGGATCGACGAGAGAAAAGGGCCGCGTTCGCGCGCCCCGTGGAATAGGGGCCCGGCGCGCGCCCGTCCGTCAGCGGACCGCGCCCAGAACCGCATCGATGACGCGCGCGCAGTCCTCGTCCGTCATGGTGGGGTGGAGCGGCAAGGTGATCGCGCCGTCGTAATAGGCCTCGGCCTCGGGGAAGTCGCCGCGCGAGAACCCGAACCGCTCGCGAAAGTAAGGCTGAAGGTGTACCGGGACATAGTGGACGTTGACCCCGATGTTGCCGTGACGCAGGTCCTCGAACACCTGGCGCCGGGTCTTCGCCATGGCATCGAGCCGAAGTCGGATGACGTGCAGGTGCCAGGCACTTTCGCGGTCCGGCTCCTGATAGGGGGTGACGAGGACGCGCGAGTTGGCGAAGGCGTCGGTGTAGCGCTGCGAGATCTCGCGCCGCCGTTCGAGGGAACGGTCGAGCTTCTTGAGTTGGCTGAGCCCCAGCGCGCACTGGATGTCGGTAATCCGGTAGTTGAAGCCGAGCGCCTGCATCTCGTAGTACCAGGGCGCGGGCGTCGCGGGGTTGCGCCCGGGCTTCACGCCGCCGACGTTGTCCGCCGCCTGGTCGCCCAGGCCCATCGAGGCGGCGTCGCGGCTGATCCCGTGGTTGCGAAAGACGCGCATCTTGCGGGCGAGATCGGGGTCCTCGGTGGTGATCATGCCGCCTTCGCCAGTCGTAATGTGCTTGACCGGGTGGAAGGAGAACATGGTCATGTCGCTGAGCGACCCCACCGGCTTGCCCCTGTAGGTGGCGCCAAGGGCATGGGCGGCGTCCTCGATCAAGGTGATGCGGTGGTGCTTGGCGATCGCCCCGATCTCGCCCAGGTCGCAGGGCTGGCCCGTATGGTCGACCGCGACGATGGCCTTCGTCGCCGGCGTGATCGCCAATTCGAGCTTCTCGGGATCGAGGCAGTACGTGTCGGGCCGGATGTCCGCGAACGCAATCCGGGCGCCCAGGTAAAGGGCGCAATTGGCGCTGGCCACGAACGTGATCGGCGACGTGATTACCTCGTCGCCGGGGCCCATGCCGGCCGCGAAACAGGCGGCGTGCAGGGCCGCCGTGCCGTTGGCGAACGCCACGCCGTGCTTGGCACCGACGCGCGCCGCGACGGCGCGCCCGAACTCCGCGATCGTCGGCCCTTGCGTCAGCCAGTCTGCACGCAGCGCCTCGGCCACGGCGGCGTCGTCGTCGTCGTCGATCCATTGGCGGCCGTAGGGGATGATATGTTCGGACATCAGCGGAGCGATTCGTGGGCCGGCATTCTATCGCGAAATGCCGCATGGGTCGCGATCCCTTGACGGTCGGCCCTGGAAAAGGCGGCGGCGATGGGGCTATGAAGGGCGCCGCGAAACAAGAATCCCGCGATCATGAAACTCGCCATCAGCCAGCCGATCCTGTTGGGCGCCTGGGGCAACAACAACCAATTCGTCGCCGCGCTCAGCGAAGCCATGCGCGCGCGCGGCGATTCGGTCGTATACGACCTTTTGGACCGCGACGTCGATGTGATCCTGATCACCGACCCGAGGCCGCGCAATCCCGCGCTTTCGTTTACCCCCGGTCAGGTGCTGCGCTACATCCTGTCGCGCAATCCGACGGCGCTGGTGTTGCACCGGATCAACGATTGCGACGAGCGAATGCGCACGCGTGGAATGAATTTCCGTCTGCGCAACGCGAACGCCATCGCTGACCATACGGTGTTCATCGCATCCTGGCTGAAGACGTTGGACGTGTGGCAGGCCGCAGCGCCGGCCACGGTCATCCTCAACGGCGCCGACACCCGAATATTCAATGCCGACCACTACGAGCCGTGGGATGGGGTCGAGCCCTTGCGCCTGGTCACCCACCATTGGGGCGGAAACCGCATGAAGGGGTTCGACGTATACGAACGGCTCGACGCGCTCT
>JAKZXM010000028.1:0-3539 GCA_047514975.1 Rhodospirillales bacterium | reverse complement strand
GATTTGATGGGTGCGCCCCGTAATCGGCTCGAACGCGACCCAGGCCGCCATTTTCCCGGCCCGGTCGATGACCCGGTAGAACGTGCTCGCCCGCAGGCCGCCGGCGTCGACGACGTGGGTCCGCTCGCCCTTTCGCCCCGGCTTTTTCGCGAGATCGAGATCGACCCGGCCCGCGGTCGGCGAGGGCACGCCCGCGACAATCGCCCAATAGAGCTTGCGCGCGTCGCGTGCACGGAAGGCGGCGGCCAGCGACGCGGCGGCGGCCGGGTTTCGCGCGAGCACGAGAACGCCGGAGGTATCCTTGTCGAGACGGTGGACCAGCCTGGGCCGATCGAATGCGTCGTATCGCAGCGCGTCCAGCATGGCGTCCAGGTGGCGTCGGGTGCCGGTCCCGCCCTGGACGGCCAGGCCCGGCGGCTTGTTGATGACCAGCACTTGGGCGTCACGGTGAAGCACCGACGCGCGAAGCGATTCGGCATCCGAAGCGGACACCCGCGGCGCCGGCTTCGGACAGATGGCGGGCGACGCCGCGGCCATTTGCGGAAGGCGGACGCGATCGCCCCGCTGAAGGCGCTGGCCGGGGCGCGCGCGTCCGCCGTTGAGGCGGACTTGGCCGGTGCGCAGCCACTTCTGGACCAGGGCGTAGGGGGCCTTGGGGAAGCGGCGGCGCAACCAGCGCTCGAGGCGCGCATCCGCATCCTCGGGTCCGATGCAGACGGTGCGCGCGGTGTCGACGGTGCCGGTGCCGGGCGCCGGCCCTTCGGGCGTTTCTGGCAGGGACGTCAATCGTCCGCCTTTTCGTGGCGCAACCGATCCCAAAATGCGAGCCGTTTCGCGATCTCGCGTTCGAACCCGCGCTCGCCCGGCTCGAAGAACCGGCGCCGCGCCATTCCCTCGGGAAAGTAATCCTGGCCGGAAAAGCCCTCGTCGGTATCGTGGTCGTAGACGTAGCCTTCGCCGTAGCCGAGGTCCTTCATCAGCCGCGTCGGCGCGTTGAGGATGTGCTTGGGCGGCATCAGCGAGCCCGTCTCGCGCGCCGCGCGCTCCGCGGCGCCGGCCGCCCTGTAGGCGGCGTTCGACTTTGGCGCCGAACCCAGGAACACGATGCACTGAACCAGCGCCAGCTCGCCTTCGGGCGAACCCAGGCGCTCGTACGTCTCCCAGGCTGCGAGTGCCTGGATCAGCGCATCCGGGTCCGCGAGGCCGATGTCCTCGACCGCGAAACGAACCAGGCGGCGGGCGATGTATCGCGCATCCTCGCCGCCGACGATCATGCGCGCGAACCAGTAGAGCGCGGCGTCGGTATCGGAACCCCGGAGCGACTTGTGAAGCGCGCTGATGAGGTTGAAGTGACCTTCCTGGTGCTTGTCGTAAAGGGGGACGCGGCGTTGCACCACTTCGGCCAGCGCCGCGGTGTCGAGGCGCGCCTCGCCGCCGAGCTCGAACAGCGCCTCGGCCATGTTCAGGATGTAGCGCCCGTCGCCGTCCGCCATGGCGCGAAGCGCGATCCGCGCGTCGTCGTCGAGGGGAACGGGCCGTCCCACCTCATTCTCCGCGCGCCGCAGCAACTCCTCGATCGCCTCGTCGCCCAAACGGTTGAGCACCAGCACCTGGCAGCGCGACAGTAGCGCGCCGGTGAGCTCGAACGACGGGTTCTCGGTGGTCGCGCCGACCAGGGTCACGGTTCCGTCTTCGACGGTGGCGAGGAAGCTGTCCTGCTGGGCGCGGTTGAAGCGATGGATCTCGTCGATGAACAGCAAGGTGCCGCGGCCCATCGCGCGGCGCTCGCGCGCTCCTTCGAAGACCTTCCTCAAGTCGGCGACGCCGGAAAAAACGGCCGAAAGCGGCTCGAAGTGAAGCTCGGTGACGTCCGCAAGAAGCCGCGCGATGGTGGTCTTGCCGGACCCGGGAGGTCCCCAAAGGATGATCGAGGCCATGCGCCCAGACGACACCATGCGCCCGATCACGGCCTCGGGCGACAAGAGATGGTCCTGTCCGACCACTTGGGCGAGAGACGCGGGCCGCAGCTTGTCGGCGAGCGGGCGCGGCGCTTCGCCTTCGAACAGCGTCCTCACAGCTCGACGACCAGGCGACGGATCCGGCCTTCGCGTTCGATCGCGATGCGCCAGCGCTCGGCCGGGCGCGCCAGCACCGAGTCCAGCTAGTCGACCGTACCCGGTTCCACGCCGTTGACCGAGACGACCACGTCGCCCGGTTGCAGGCGCAGGCGCGCGGCCGCGCTGCCGGCGCGTACGCCAAGCACGGTCACGCCCGCCTCGAAACGGTCGAGCCCCAGCTCCTCGGCCAGCGCCGGCGACATGTTCGCAAGCGTGGCGCCCGAGAACGGATTTCGCCCGCCGATCTCGGTCACGTCGCGCGGCGGATCCTCGGGTGGCGGCGCCAACGAAAGAGTAAGCGTCGTCTCGTGTCCTTCGCGCCAAATAAGGAGACTCGCCGCCTCGCCGACCGGCAGGGTCGCGATCCGGAACCTGAGCGCCGTGGGGTCGTCCACCCGGTGGCCGGAGACGGCCAGCACCACGTCGCCGACGCGCAGATCCGCCCGCGCCGACGGTCCGCCCGCGTAGACCTCGTTGATCAGCACCCCCGTCGGCCGCTCCATGGCGAGCGAGCCCGCGATCTCGGACGACACCCGCTGGCCCCAGGCCCCGAACCAGGGCCGCACCAGACGGCCGTCGTCGGTCAGGCCGACCAGGATGGAGCGCACCATGTTCGACGGCGTCGCGAAACCGATGCCGTGCGAGCCCCCGCTCTTGGAGAAGATGGCCGTGTTGATGCCGACCAGATTGCCGTCCATGCTGACCAGCGCGCCGCCGGAATTGCCCGGATTGATCGCGGCGTCGGTCTGGATGAAGAAGCTCAGGTCGGAAACGCCGAGCTGCGTCCGCGCCAGGGCCGAGACGATCCCGCTCGTCACCGTCTGGCCGACGCCGAACGGATTGCCGATGGCGAGCACCAGATCGCCCACCTCGAGCTCGTCGGAATCCGCGAGCCGCATGTACGGAAGCTCGGCGTCCACATCGAGAGCCTTCAGCACGGCGAGGTCGGTCCGCTCGTCGGTCACGACCACGTCGCCTCGAACTCGCGCCGGTCGTTGAGGATCATCTTGATCTCGTCGGCGCCCTCGATCACGTGGTTGTTGGTGACGATCAGGCCGTCGGCGCGCACGATGACGCCGGAACCGAGCGAGTTCTGGACGCGTTCGCGCGGCCGGTCGAGTCTGAAACGTTCGCCGAAGAACCGGCGGAAGAAGGGATCGTCGAACAGCGGCACGGACTGGCGGGACCGTCGGACCCGGCGCGTATAGATGTTGACCACCGCCGGCGCCGCCTTGCGGACCAAGGGCGCGAACGACAGCCGCACGTCGTCTCGGGATTCGGGAACCCGCCGTTCGGCGGCGCTGGCCGAAAGCGCTAGCGCGGCCGCCAGCGCAAGCACGAACGCGACACATGCGAAGCCAAGCCAGCCCCGGCACGCGGTCGTCGTCTTTCCGATCCGTCCCATTGCGCGAAAACTAGAGC
>JAKZXM010000027.1:0-15381 GCA_047514975.1 Rhodospirillales bacterium | reverse complement strand
GTCTGGGAATGGACGTCGAGCCCGTTTCCCGGACGAGCCGATGAGGTCGCGTTGCGCGGCGGCGGTTGGGGCAACGACCCCTATTGCCTGCGCGTCTCGTACCGTCACGCCAATCCACCCGACATCGGCCTCGACATGGTCGGCTTTCGCTGCGCGGCCGATGCCAAGCGCTAAGGCGCGGCCGACGGTCCGGCGCGGCCTGACGGCGGCGGTTCTCGCGGGCGTGCTGGCCGGGGTTTCCCTCGCGGCCGCGGACGCGCCGACAGCCTTCGTCGGGGCCACCGTTATCGATGGAACCGGGGCGCCGCCAATCGCCGACGCGGTCGTGATCGTGGACGAAGGCCGCATCGCCGCTGTCGGTCCAAGCCGCTCGATCGCCGTACCCGCGGGCGCGAACGTGGTGGAAGTGCCGGGCAAATGGATCATCCCCGGGCTGATCGACGCGCACGTCCACTTCTTCCAATCCGGCGGGCTCTATGCCCGGCCCGACGTGATCGACCTGCGTTCCATCCGCCCATACGAGGACGAGGTGGCGCGCACCCGGGCGGCCATCACAGCCACGCTCGCGCGGTATCTCGCGAGCGGGATCACGGGCGTTGTCGACATGGGCGGTCCCACCTGGACCTTCGGCGTGCGCGAGCGCGCCCGCGACAGCGATTATGCGCCGCGTGTGGCGGTCGCGGGGCCGCTGTTGGGAACGTACGCGCCGCCCGCGCTTCGCGCGCGCGATCCGTCCGTCATCGCGATCCGCACCCCTGACGAAGCGCGGGCCGCGGTCCGCCGCCAAGTGGCCAGCGACCCCGATTTCGTCAAGATCTGGTTCGTCTTTCCCGGACCCGACATCGCCCCACAAATGGCGTGGGTCCGCGCCGCGATCAGCGAAAGCCACGCGGCGGGAGTGCGGGTGGTCGCGCACGCGACCCAGGCGCGCGTCGCCCGCGCCATGGTGGATGCGGGCGTCGACGTGCTCGCCCACGGCGTCGACGATCGTATCGTCGACGACGATCTCCTCGCGCTCATGCGCACCCGCGGCGTGATCTACGTCACCACCCTTGCGGTTCACGAGGGTTACGCCGAGGTGCTGGGCCAAAACGTTCGGTTGAGTGGGATCGAGCGCCGCATCGGCGATCCGAAAGCGATCGCGAGCTTCGCCGAGCTCGGCACGCTTCCCGCCCGGTTGCGCGCGCGTTGGCCGCGCCGGGTCGCGCCGGCGCCCGTTCGCCCGGCCGCGGGGCGCAACCTCGCCCGCGCCGCGAAGGCCCGAATCACGGTGGCGGCGGGATCGGATGCGGGCAACATCGGCACCCTTCACGGGCCCGCCCTTCACCGCGAGCTCGAGTTGATGGTGGACGCCGGCGGCCTTTCGCCCATGGAGGTCTTGGTGGCGGCGAGCCTGGGCGGCGCGGCCGTCATGGGCCGGACCGGCGATCTCGGCACCCTGGAGGCCGGCAAGCTCGCGGATCTGGTGATCCTCGACGCCGATCCCCTTGCCGACATACGCAACACGCGGCGCATTCACCGTGTCGTGAAAGGGGGCGTCGTCAGCGATCCCGCGGACATCATGGCGCGAATTACGCCGTGAAGCGCCTATGGCGCCCGGCGCGCTTGCCACCAGGACCGCCAGGCCCAGACGTCGTAACCGAAACGCTCGCCCGTGAGCGCCGTGAGCGCGCCGATGCGATCGCCGTCGAGCCAATCCGGCTCGCCGTCGCGGCCGAGGCCCCGGACGAGGGCGTCGATGGTCTCGGCGTCGTCCTGGCCCAGGCGCGCGGCCGCCCACATCGCCAGCGGCGCGGGTTCGAAATACTTCTCGGCACGGTTCGCCTCGTGCGCCCAAGGCGCGCTCAGCAACCCGACGGGGACGCGGCCGTGGCCGTTGTACGCCAGCCCCCAAAGAAGATACCAGCGCTCGAGCGAGGCCGCCGTTTCCACGAGCGCGCCGCCGAAGAGACTGACCGACTTCTCGGGCGCAGGCGTCCTGAGGCGCGCCTCGAACGCCCGGCCCATGTCCGCCGTCCCTTCTCGGGCCAACCGTCTCACGGCGGCGCGAATGGGCTCGGCGTGGCGCGCATGCGCGTCCCTTCCCCCGAACGCCGCGTCCATCACCTCGAGCGCCCGGGCGAACGAGGTCCCGCCGGGACGCCACGGCGAGGGCAGAACCGCCGTCGCGCCGTCCGCCTCGACCGGTGCCGGCGGCGGCGGACCCCACAAGGCGCCGCGCCCTTGCGGCCCGATCGTCCCCACGTAGACCGCGCCCCCGTAAACGGCCACGTCAGCCGCCTCGGCGCCAGCGAAGGCCTGCGCCAGGGTCCACGCGAACCCGTCGCCGCTCGACCACAAGGCGCCGCCCGCAGGCCGAATCGTGATCGCCCAGAGCAGCGCGCCGTCGCTGGCAAGGGCGCGCACGCGTTCACCCCGCGGGCTCGGGATCGGCTGCGTGCGCGTGCCGTCGGTGCGCAGCAACACGAATTCCGAATCGGTGTTGTTGACGGCGTAGAGCCACCCTCCATGCGCCGCCATTCCCGTGAGCGCGCGGCCCTCGGGCCACGCCGGGACCGGTGTCGCGCCGTCGTCGGTGATGCGAAACAGCTTGGCACCGTCCTCGCGCCACGCCGTCATGGCGGCAAAGAGCGCGCCGTCGAGGTTGGCGAAGCTGGTGAGCCGGCTGACCCGGCCGGGCGGAGACGGATGATCGTAGATGACTTGCCAGCGCGCGCCGCCGTCGTCCGAGCGTTGCAGGCCGGCGCGCCAGGCCGACGTCGCGGCCACGAGCCGGGATCGGTGCGCGGTCATGGCGTGGACGTGGAACGCTTGCGCCTCGGGCAACACATGCCATGACCAGCGCTCACCGTCGGTGACCATGAACTCGCCGCGCCCCGTCGATGCCCGCGAATCCTCGAACGGCCAATAGAGAAGCCCCGCCGATACCGCCGGTTCGCCCACGTCCTGGCTGAACAGATGGGCTTCGTAGCGAACACCGCCGGTCACCGGGTCGTAGGAGTAAAGATCGGCCGAGTTGTGGTTGACGAACAGCACGCTGTTGGCGAACCACAGCCGGCCGCGAAAGCCGATCATGTTGGATACCGCGGACCACGGGCCGGGTTGGGCGAGCATCGCCAGCGGCTCGGCGGCGGGCGCCGCGGCGGCCCCGGCAAGCGCGCCTGAAAGCGCGACCGTGACGAACACCGCGCCCAACGCGGCTCTCAATGGTTTGCCGAATCGCAACTGCGCCACCCTCGCCCTCGGCACGCACACTGTCCGGGGTCCGGACGCATCCCGGATGACCACGATCTTAGACCAGATCGTGGTCGGTCGGAATCGCCTGTGGCGAACCACCGACCACGTGAATCTGGTCTATCAACATTGAAATAGAGCGGATTCACGCGGTCGATTGGAACCGCGTGGCGATTCCAATCGACCGCGATCCGCTCTAGCGGCCGCGGCGACCGCGCGGAACGCGGCTCACGAACAAGTGACGCGGAGATTCCTTACTCTGCGATCGGGCGGGCGACGCGAAAGCCGGTGTAGCTGTCGCGGTAATCGGCCGCATAGCGGAGACGGGCCGCCGAGCGGACGGCCTCGGGCCCGTCGATCCACGACGCGCCGCGGATGACGCGCCGGCGGCACTCGCTGTTCGCTAGCCAGGCGGAGCCGTCCCCGGGCGCGCCCTCGTAACCGCGGTGCCAACAGTCCTCAAGCCACTCCCAAACATTGCCGAGCATGTCGAACAGGCCGAACGCGTTGGGCCGGTAGGTGCCGACCGGCGCGGTCGACGCCCAGCCGTCCTCGCATTCATGCGAGGTCCACCAAAACCGGTTCGCATCGACGCTGGTCCGGTCGTTGACGTTCCCGAACTCGCAGACCGTCGCTTGGGCGTCGTCCCAGGGTCGCGTCGTGACCGTGCCGGCGCGCGCCGCGTACTCCCATTCCGATTCCGACGGCAGACGATAGGCGGCCCCGGTCTTCAGCTTCAGCCAGGCGACGTAGGTATTCGCCGTCGTCCAATCGATGCAGACCACCGGATCGCGATCGGTCTGATCGAACCCCGGGTCGCGCCACGACTTGGTCGCGCCCCACTTGAGCCCCGAGGCCGAAACGACAATGCACCCCGGGGTGGGCTCGAAGTTGGTGTCGGTGACGAAGTCGGCGAACTCGCCCTTGGTCACGGGGTATCGCCCCAGCGCGAAGGGCGCAGCGATTGTGACGGTGTGAATGGGCCGCTCGCGCAGCGCGAACCGGTCGTTAACGCCTTCGCGTTCGGCCTCCGCGTCCGACGAGCCCATTTCGAACCGGCCGGCCGGGATGGCCACCATTTCTGGGCACGCGGGGCAATCGCGCCAAATCTCGCCCGCCGGGCGTGTCGGGGGTCCGGCCGAACTCGCCGTTTCCGCCGTCAATGACGCGCCGAGCGTCGCCGCGAACGCAAGCGCCAGCAAATTCGGTCGTGGAGTCACCGCAGCCTCGCCGCGCACCCTCGCGCGCCGCCCGATTGTGTCGCACGCGGCTGCGCCCGGCAAGAACATCGCCCGCCGGCGCCGTAGTGTCTCAGTTTGAGATTCTGCCGAAACAACGCCCGGAACGTCGGCTTTTCAGCGGATCATGTCTTGTTTGCGCCCAACAACAGACCCTGGCGCATCGTCCTCGGTACTGCGGCTCATAACCCTGGCTGTGTGAAAACACGATCGTCGCCCGAAGGCGTAGAAAATCGTCCTCAAATTCACCAGATCGCGGGCGGGGCATTTCCAAGATCGCGCTCAAACCCTCATTAGAGAGTGATATTTTCTAAAGGATTTCGCGTCACCCACGTTTTCACACAGCCAAGACCCATTGCAGACATACATAGATTCAAGCTCGGTTGACAGATCCTACCTTTACTCGCGACCTGGAATATCTCCCGGCATCCTGTTACCCCCTTCTCCAAAGGACCCAGACGCCCAGCTTCTCTAACCAAGCTTTTGGATCGGGTTAAGGAAAGCAGGCTACGGCCGGGCTCTGAGGGACAGCTTGCGGACATGCTTCAGGAGCAGCATCGCTCCGCCGCATTTCGTGAATTTCCGTTCATGCGCCATTTAATGTCGCTCCTGTAACATATGATTTATGAGAGCGTTCATGGCGGCTTGCCTTGTCATTGTAGCCTCGGCCGGACCGGTCCTAGGCGAACTTGACCACGACGAAGCGCGGGCAGCGATGCAGGCGGGCAAGATCGTCCCGTTGGCGGATATCCTGGAGCAGATCGAATCGGAATTTGACGGCCAGGTGATCGGCGTCCGGCTCGAGACTGAGGAGGGTTCGAAGGAGGCATTCGTTTACAAGATTGAACTTTTGACGCCGCAGGGGCATCTCCTCGAGCTGCTCTTCGATGCCCGCACGAGCAATATGATTGGTATTGGAGGGCGCGGAATCGACGCCGCACGCAAATCGCGATGAGGGTATTGGTCGTGGAGGACGAAACCCGGCTCGCCGACAAGCTCGTCCAAGTGCTGGAGGTCTCAGGCTTTGTGGTCGAGACTGTCGCGGACGGCGAGGAGGCGGAGTTTCTCGGCGAGACCGAGCCTTACGACGCCGTAGTTCTCGACCTTGGTCTGCCCAAGATCGATGGGCTCACGGTGCTGCAACGCTGGCGAAACGCCGGTCGCTCGATGCCAGTCCTCATCCTGACCGCACGCGGCCGGTGGGTGGAGAAACTTGCCGGTTTCAACGCCGGCGCAGATGACTACCTAACCAAGCCGTTCGAAATGCAGGAAGTCGTCGTCCGACTTCGCGCGTTAATTCGGCGCAGCGCCGGCCACAGCACGCCGGAGTTAGCAATGCGGACCGCTCAAGCTTGAAACCCTGACAGGAAATGTCACCGTCCACGGCGTGCCGTTGCAGCTGACTGCCCAGGAATTCCGCATTCTTGCTTACCTTCTTCATCATCCCGGAAAAATTGTCAGTCGGACGGAGCTCATCGAGCACGTGTATGGTCGAAATTTCGATCGCGATTCCAACGTCATCGATGTTCTGCTTGGAAGGATCCGCCGAAAGCTCAGCGTCAATCTGATCCAGACGGTCCGGGGCCAGGGTTACAGATTGGCCATGCGCAGCGCATGAACAGATTGTCCCTGAGTGCCCGCCTGATCGGGGCGGCATTTCTTTGGATCCTCGTCGCCCTCTCCCTTGGAGGGTTCGCCCTGTCCTATGCCTTCCGCCAGTCTGCGGAGGCCGCATTCGACAAAAAACTAGAGGCCATCCTGCATGCCCTCATCGCCGCGGTCGAAATGACGGACGAAGGCGGCGTGGGCCCGATCCGATCCATCGGCGAACCACGCTTCGAGAATGTCTTTTCCGGCTGGTACTGGCAGATTGCTGACGACAAGAATCCACTTCTGCGATCCCGGTCGCTTTGGGATCAGGATTTGCAGATCCTTGGCGACGACGCAGCCCCCAGGCAGCTAATCAGGGGCGACGAGACCGGCCCCCGCGGGCGACAGCTGCGCGTCGTCGAACAGGCCCTGACCATTCCAAGGCACGAGAGTTTGATTCACTTCAAGGTCGCCGTTCATGATGCGGAGATAATAGAGGACATTCGAGACTTCAATACATTGCTGATGCTGTCGCTGGGCCTGCTCGGCCTGGGCCTCATCGGGGCTCTCATGCTCCAGGTGGGGGTACGGCCTCCTGCCCTTGCGTCGGGTGGCTGCCGACCTCGAGCGCATCCGCTCCGGAAAGGCTGTCCGGCTGGCCAGCGACTATCCGGCCGAAATACAGCCGTTGGTCCACGCCATCAACGCGTGCTGGATCACGTTCAGCAACTGGTCCAGCACGCGCGAACACATGCCGGTAATCTTGCACACGGTCTAAAAACTCCCCTGTCTATTTTAAAGGCGGAGGCGGAGGGCTTGGACCCGAAAAAAGCTGCGCTCCACAGCGAACAAATCGCGACCATGACCCGCCTGATCGACCACCATCTCTCCCGCGCCTCGACAGCCGGAACTCCCGGTTTGATCGGCGTGCAGGCCACGATTTTTGACACGGTCAACGAGATACGCTCAGGCTTACAGCGCGTGTTCGCAGACCGCAATTTCGAGATTCGGGTCGACGTGCCGTCTGATCTCGTGTTCCAGGGAGAACGCCACGACCTTGAAGAGATGCTCGGCAATCTCATGGAAAACGCCTGCAAGTGGGCGGCGAAAGCCATCGCCGTCACCGCCCGCGGCGAGGGGGACCGGCTGCTGCTGAGCGTCGAAGACGACGGCCCGGGATTTTCCCAAGAGGATGCAGACGTTGCCATCGAATGGGGAAAACGCCTGGATGAACGGAAACCGGGTTCGGGACTAGGTCTGGCCATCGTGACCGATATCGTCACCCTCTACGGGGGCGACCTAATACTTCAGCGCTCCAACATGGGCGGCTTAAAGGCCGAATTGAGGCTTCCTGCTTCGACCGCGATCAAGTCGACGTGACTCGCTCAGGCTGGAGAATGAACGAAGGCCGAAGGCATCGTCGACCGGGACCCCAACGGCGAGAGTCCGTTTCTTTCAAAAATAAACGTCAGATGAACGCACCATTCATGCAGTGTTTAATTGCTCCGTTTTATACTGGATAGGTTGCGCAACCAGACTGTCGGACGATTGCCCGGAGAATATGAGCTATGACAACACGCCCATTGAATGACACACCCCCCCCGATTCCAGACCTTGGAGCGGACTTGCACGAGCGCCACCTTCGGTGGCGCGGCCTCCTCCTAGCAACCACCAGCGCACTCTGTCTCGGCCTGTTCGCGGCCCCTGTAACTGTCGATCCTTGGTCCGGCACCTTCATGCTCAATGTTGCTCAAGCTGACAGTCACGATGGCGACGGTGACGGCGAAGCCGGAGATGAGGGCGGGGGCGAATCCGGAGATGACGGCGAATCCGACACCGGAGGTGAGACCGGGGGCGAATCCGGAAATGAGGGCGAATCCGACGCTGGAGGTGAAGCCGAGGGTGAAGCCGGAGCCGAAGGTGAGGCCGAGGATGGTCAAGCCGGAGCCGAGGGTGAGGCCGAGGAAGGTCAAGCCGGAGCCGAAGGCGAAGCCGACGAGGGTGAAGCCAGCGCCGAAGCCAGCGCCGAAGCCTTGGCCGAAGCCGCCGCCGAAGCAGCTGCCGAAGCTGCCGAAGCCGCTGCCGCGGCTGCCGCGGCTGCAGCCGGTGCCGATGCCGCGGCGGCCGTCACCGATGCTGCCGAAGCCGCGGCCGAAGCGGCTGCCGAAGCCGCCGCCGCCGCCGCCGCCGCCGCCGAGGCTGCTGCGACTGCGGTCGGTGCTGATGGCGAAGCCCTTGACGATGCTGCCGAAGCCGCCGTCGAAGCTGCCGAAGCTGCCGCCGAAGCTGCTGCCGAAGCTGCCGAAGCCGCCGCCGAGGCTGTCGCTTCCGCTGCCGAAGCTGAGGCCGAGACTGCTGCAGCGTCGGCTGAGTTAGCGGCGGCTGCCGAAGCCGCGGCGGCCGCTGCCGACGCTGCGGCTGATGCCGCATCTGGCGCCGCCGGTGATACGGGGCAGGCAGGCTTGATCTAACTGCGGATCCGGTCTGAAGGATGCGACCTCGCGGGAATTGGCTGGAGCGGTTGCCTGTTCTATACAGGCAACCGCTCGTTTTCGTGAGGAGCTGAGAAAGAGGGGGAGTCCCGGAGTGAGGGCGGTTTTATCGTTTCCGTTATGGCTCGCTGTTTTCGCTGCCGCAGGGTGTGCTGAGATCGAACAACGTCGGGACCGTTACGGTGCCATCGCCTATTCCGACGTTTCGGAAAACTGGCGTATTCGTTGGAACGTCCTGGACCAGAGCCGGGCCGTCCGCTTCGTCCTTTCGGACTGCGGGGATCCTGCCTGCCGCGTCGTCCTCACGTTCGGTCCGAAGCAGTGCGGCTCCTTCTCGCTCGGGGAAAATCGTGTCGTCGGCGCCGGGGTTGGACGGTCGGCGAAAGAAGCGGAGGGCGCAGCCCGAGCGGATTGCCGAAGCGGTGGCGGCACCAACTGCAAGGTCGCGCCGGGGCGCTGCAACCCGTGAATGCGGGCTCAATTGTCTCTTTATGGCTAATCTCGGACTCAATGGCCGCACCAATACGATGGCCGCTTTCGGACGATTAGCCGACATACGAGTCCGCTTCGCGCTTTCAGCACGTCAAATTTCAAACTGAGACACGATCGCCTTCTCGCCGCGATGGCCGGCGGGCGGCCCCCGGTGTACCATGGCGACGGGAGAGAAAACCGATGGCCGGAAAAACCTCGCCTCGGCGCGCCTCGCGCGCGTCCGCCAAGCCCCATCGCCAAGGCTACGTGTTCGCCGGCACCGTCGATGCGCTTGCGGCCAAGGGCAAGATCGTGGTCCGGGGCCGGCGCTCGCCGATCCTTGTCGTCTGGGAGCGCGGCGCGGTCTATGCCCTCGACAATCGCTGCCCCCACCTGGGCTTTCCCCTTCACCGGGGATCGGTGGAAGACGGGATCCTCACGTGCCACTGGCACCACGCGCGTTTCGACGTCACCAGCGGCTGCACATTCGATCTTTGGGCCGACGACATCCCCACGGCGGACGTCGAGATCGCGAACGGCGAGGTGTGGGTCGCCGATGAGTGCACCCGGCCGGACGAGGCGGCCCACTGGCTTCGGAAACTTCGCGACGGCATGGAGCACAACATCGCCCTCGTGATCGGAAAGGCCGTTCTCGGGGCGCGCACGGCCGGGGTCGAACCGGCGAGCTTGGTCGGCGAGGCGGCGCGGTTCGGGACCCGTTACCGCGACGGCTGGGGGACCGGGCTGACGGTGCTGGCGGCGCTCGCCAACCTGCTCCCCTACCTGCCCGAGGACGAGGCCTACCTCGCGCTGTTTCACGGCATTCGCCGGGTGGCCGCCGATTGCGCCGGGCGGGCGCCGCGCCGTGACCGGCGGGCCTTAGAAGGCGCGGCCGTCGACGCCGACGCGCTCGAGCGCTGGCTCCGGCACTGGATTCTGGTCCGCCATCGCGACGGGGCCGAGCGAACGCTGGCGACGGCGATCGAGGCCGAGATCGCGCCTGAGCGGGTGGCGCGGATGCTGTTGAACGCCACGACCGATCGCACCTTCGCCGACGGCGGCCACGCGCTGGACTTCGTGAACAAGGCGTCGGAGTGCCTGGACGTCATCGGTTGGGAGCACGCGGCTGCGGTTCTGCCGAGCGTCGTCGCCGGAATCGCGGCGGCGCGAGGCGGCGAGGAGATGGATTCGTGGCGCCATCCCGTCGACCTGGTCCCGCTCCTCGAATCCGCATTCGCGAAGTTGCCCGAGCGTGCGGCGCGCGGCGCCCGGGCCAAGACCCGGTATCGCAAGCATGCGGCGCTTTCCCGGGCCCTGCTCGGTGATGATGCGGGCGGGATCGTGGCCGCCGTCGACGCGGCGCTCGAGGAAGGCGCCGGTCCGGTCGATCTCGGCCGCGCGCTCGCCCACGCGGCGGCGACGCGCATCGCCCGATTCGGTCGCGCCAACGAATTCTCGGACTGGGACTCCGCCCACCACAGCTTCACGTACTGCAACGCGCTGCACCAGACGCTCAAGCGCGCGGCCGGCGGCGGAACCGAGTTCGACGAAGGGGCCCAGGCGGGCGTGCGCGGCGTCTACCACGGCGCCATGACCCTTTATCTGAACCGTTATCTCAACGTTCCTCCCGCGCCCCTGCCCGGAGAGCGCGGACGCTCCCTCGACACGCTACCCGATCGCGCGGACCGTTTGTTGCGCGCGCTGCTGGACGCCTTCGACCGCAAAGGCGAAGGCGAGACCGCGGCCGGTCTCGTCGCCCGGTATTTGCGCCTCGGCCACCCCCACGACCGGCTGATCGCGACGCTGGCGCACGCGGTCTTGCGCGAAGACGCGGACTTCCACGCCTATCAGATGCTGGAGGCGGCGGCGCGCCAGTTCGGTGACGCAAACGGCGGCCCCCGGGCGCACGTCTTCCTGATCGCCGCGGCCCGATTCCTCGCCGCCCGGTTCCCGACCGAGCGCGCGCAGGGGCAGACCGCGGCGATCGCGCGCCGCCTGCACCGCGGCGGACGAATCCACACCGACATCGCCGGCGCCGAGCCGAGCGCGGCCGGCGCGTAACCGCCGCCCGCTGACGTGTCCTCGCCGGCGGTTCGTGGCCGTCCGGCAGGCGCCTCACTATACTCCGGCCATGTCGCGAGAGCCCACGCCCGAGGTCCGCCTGCCGGACGCGCCCGCGCTGGTCGCCGGCGCCGGCGGCGCCGCTTGGATCAGTGTCGCGGGCGAGGTGGAGGCGCTTTCGCTCGACGAGGCGGCGGCGCGCCTTGGGGCGGGTGCCGCGCCGCTCGTCTGCCACGCCCGCGCCTTGGCCCGGCGGCTTGGTTTGGCGTCGTTCGCGGCCCTCGATCTCTTGGAGCTCTTCGCGTTCGCGCGTCCGGCGCGGTTCTGCCTGCCGACCCCGCACGGGCTGGCCGCGGCGCTCGGGCTTCCCCTTCCGGCCGGACGAAACCAAGAGGCCGAGGTTCTTTTTTCGGCCGCGCGGGTCCTGCTTTCCGGCCTCGCCCCGAGCGGGCGCCCCGAGGGCGCGGACGCGCATCGGCTGGCGGCTGCGATGGCGGGCGCCGGTTGGGCGTGGGGCGACGCCGTCCTAAGCGCCCTTGGCGGTGGCGAGGAAGCGCGGCAGCGACACGACCTCGTCGACGCCTTTCGGGTTTGGCACGGCTTCAAGGAATGGGAAGACCGAGGACCCGAGCCGCCGCCGGGCAACGAGCCGGTGGAGCCCGTCGAGGCGCGCGCGCGGCTGGTTCGAGTGCTCGGACCCGACGCCGAGGACCGGCCTCAGCAAGCCGAGTACGCAGCCCAGGTTTCGGTGGCGTTCATGCCGCGCGAGCGCCGGGGCGAGCCTCGCTTCGTGGTCGCGGAAGCGGGAACGGGCGTCGGCAAGACGCTCGGATATCTGGCGCCGGCGAGCGTGTGGGCCGAAAAGAACCGGGGTCCGGTCTGGATCAGCACGTATACGCGCAACCTCCAGCGCCAGCTCGATTCGGAGCTCGACCGGCTTTTCCCGGATGCCAGCGCCAAGCGGCGAAAGGTGGTGGTGCGCAAGGGCCGCGAGAACTATCTCTGCCTCCTCAACTTCGACGAGGCGATCGCCGATCTCGCGTCCGGGCGCGGCGGCGACGCGATCGCGCTCGGCCTGATGGCGCGGTGGGCGGCGGCGAGCCGCGACGGCGACATGGTGGGCGGCGACTTTCCGGCCTGGCTGGTGGAGCTGGCGGGAAGGGCCGCGACCGTCGATCTGACCGACACCCGTGGAGAGTGCGTCTATTCCGCGTGCCCGCACTATCGCAAGTGTTTCATCGAACGGACCGTGCGCCGCGCCCGGCGCGCGTCGGTCGTGGTCGCGAACCACGCGCTCGTGATGGTTCAATCCGCGCTCGGCGGCGGCGACGAAGCGGCCGGCGCGTTCGTTCCCACGCGCTACGTCTTCGATGAAGGGCATCATTTGTTCGACGCCGCCGACTCGGCGTACTCGGCGCGCCTCACGGGCCGCGAGACGGCCGAGCTGAGACGCTGGATCCTGGGCGCCGAGGGACGCCGACGTTCGCGCTCGCGTAGCTTGCGCGCGCGGATCGAAGATCTGGTGGCGGGCGACGAGGCGGGGCGCGACGCCCTGGCCCAAATCGTTCGCGCCGTCCGCGGTCTGCCGGGCGCCGGCTGGTCCGGACGGCTTGCCGCCGGCACCCCGGTCGGTCCCGCCGAGAGCTTCCTCGCCCTCGTCCGCCAGCAGGTCTACGCACGCGACCCCGACCCGCGGGTGCCCTACGACCTCGAATGCGAGACGACGCCGCCGGTGGCGGGCCTCCTCCAGGCTGCACGCGCCCTCGATGCGGCGCTGGCGGCGATCGAGCAGCCGATGGGCGTTCTCGTGGCCCGGCTGGCGTCGCTATTGGATCGCGAGGCCGACGCGCTCGAGACCGCGCAGCGCCTTCGCATCGAAGCGGTCTCGCGGGGGTTGGACCGCCGCGGTGGCCGCATGATCGCGGCATGGCGGGCGATGCTCGGCGCGCTCGAAGCCGAGACGCCGGAGCCGTCGTTCGTCGATTGGTTCGGAGTCGCGCGGGCCGACGGCCGCGACCTCGACATCGGATACCACCGGCACTGGATCGATCCTACGCTGCCGTTCGCGGAATCCGTGGTGGAACCGGCGCACGGCGTTCTGGTCACCTCGGCGAGCCTCGGCGATTCGACCGGCGACGCCGAGGCCGACTGGGCGGTCGCCGAGCGGCGCACGGGCGCGAGCCACCTGGGCCAGCGAGCGGTGCGCTCGGCACTCGCCTCGCCGTTCGACTACGCCCGTCAAACCCGGATTCTCGTAATCACCGACGTCGCGAAGAACGACGTCGCCCAGGTCGCGGCGGCCTATCGCGAGCTTTTCATCGCCGCCGGCGGCGGCGGCCTCGGGCTCTTTACCGCGATCGCGCGGCTGAGGGCGGTGTACGATCGAATCGCGTCCGCCCTCGACGCGGCGGGGCTCGCGTTGCTCGCCCAGCACGTGGATGCGATGGACACCGGCACCCTCATCGACATCTTTCGCGCCGAAGAGGACACCTGCCTTCTGGGAACCGACGCGGTTCGCGACGGAATCGACGTCCCGGGCCGCTCCTTGCGCCTGATCGTCTTCGACCGGGTGCCCTGGCCGCGCCCCGACATCGTGCACCGCGCGCGCCGGCGGGCGTTCGGCGGAAGCGCCTACGACGAGATGCTGGCTCGCCTGAGGCTGCGCCAGGCCTATGGCCGGCTGGTTCGCCGCGCCAGCGATCGGGGCGCGTTCGTCATGCTGGACCGGGCGTTGCCGTCGCGGCTGGCGCGCGCGTTCCCCCCAGGCGTCGCGCTCGAGCGCGTGGGACTCGCCGAAGCGGTCGCGAGGCTCGGCGCGTTCCTTGGCCCGAACTAGGCCATAGACTCATAAGCACGCAGCCAGAGTTTGACGCAGGCGAGCTTGAGCATGGCGAGATAGTTTGATGCGTGTTTTTCGTAGTGCGTGGCCACACGCCGGAAGTATTTGATCCGATTGAAGAAACGTTCGACGCGATTGCGCTCTCGATACAGCACCGGGCTGAAGCAGCCTTTCCAGTTGCGGTTCGACTTGAACGGGATGTTGGGCGCGGCGCCGGCTTGCTCGATCGCGCGGCGCAGCCAATCGGCGTCATAGGCCTTGTCGGCAAGCACGATGGCGCCTGGCCGGAGATGTCCCAGCAATTGCGCGGCCGCCGGACAATCCGCCGCCTGGCCCGGTGTGAGGAGCAGGTCAAGAGGCAGGCCGCGCGCGTCGACGACGGCGTGGACCTTGGTGGTCAGTCCGCCGCGCGAGCGGCCCATACAGCGATCCGGGTGACTTTTTTTTGAGTTCGCGGCATGCTGATGAACTCGCACCGTCGTCGTGTCGATCATCTGCACGTCGCCGTCGTAAGCCTCGGTCACGGCTGCCATCATCCGGTCCCAGACACCGGCCTTGCGCCAGCGCACGAAGCGGTTGTAACAGGTCGTGTGCGGGCCGTACGCCGTCGGCAGCGCCCGCCACGGCGCCCCCGTGCGCAGCACCCAGAAGATGCCGTTCAAGACCCGTCGGTCGTCCACACGCGGCACGCCCCGCGGCTTGTTCGGCAACAAAGGCTGGATCCACACCCCACTCGAAATCCGTTAGTTCGTACCCGTCCATCTCAAGCTCCCACAGTTCGGAAGCTTGAATCACATTCCAGCCGAGACGGGAATCCCTTCTATGAGTTCACGACCAATGTACTTGCCGCATGTCATTATTAAATGCTTTGCGTTGTGCGCTCTTTGATATTCGTAAACAGGGAAATTGCGGAGGCAGTGTGAAACGCAAGGAACCCTTTCTCTGCCGAGCAACCCGACGGGCGAGGCTATGACGAAACATCCTGCGGACCGCGTTTCTGGAGAGCGCCATTCTTTTCTTGCTCCTGGAGAACGCGATTCTTTTCTTGCTCCTGGAGAATGCGATTCTTTTCTTTCTGTTGTAACCTTGTGCGACGGCGCCGCACGCGCGCCGCTTCGCGCCGCCGTTCGACAACTACCATTGCGCCCATGTATCCGAAGTACACAACGAGCGGCGGGATGCATACGACCGACAGCCTCTCGGCCCAGGATTTGAACGTTCCGCTCCGGTATTCCCGGTTCGCCTCGGTCTTGCAGTCGTACCGGCTCGCGAAGATGCCCACACAGTCCTTCAGCTTCTGCTGGTAACGTTCCTCGCGCCACTGCTCGCGTACCTCAAACCCCTCGTTGTAGCGAATGAACTGGTACCACACGGTACCCGCGAGCCACAATACGCCCACGACGAGCAGGCACCACCTGGCGACCGTTTCGATTTTCATTCTGGGAACCCCACCCCA